>CAKZVG010000287.1 GCA_937921835.1 uncultured Bryobacteraceae bacterium
CCTTGACGCCCAGATGCAGTTCGATGTGGAACCGCTTCAGGTGTTCCGCAACCATCCCGGTGAGCTCGGGATCCTGGCGGCCAAGCACGCCTACGCCGGAGTCCACGACCGACACGGCGAGGCCATGGGCGCGCAGGGCGCCGGCCGTCTCCAGACCGATGTAGCCGGCGCCCACGACCACCCCCCGCCGGGGCCGCCGCTCCAGCAGAAACGCGCGCAGCCGGCGGGCGTCCTCGAGCGTGTGCAGCTTGAATACGTGCGGCTGGAGCGCACCCTCGATGCCGCATCCCGCCGGACGGGCGCCGGTGGCGATCACCAGCCGGTCGTAGGGCACCGCCTCGCCGCCCGCCAGCAGCACTTGCCGGCGCGAGTGGCGGACCGCCTCCGCGGCGGCGTTGGTGCGCACGGTGATGTTCCGCTCGCGCTGGAACCGCTCCGGCGTGAAGGCGATCAGTTCCTCAAGGTCCCGGACCTGCCCCTCGAGGTAATAAGGCAGACTGCATGCGGCGTAGGAGATGGCCGGCCCGCGCTCGATGACCGTGATTTCCAGCGACGGGTCGATTCTCCGCGCCCGCGCCGCCGCGCTCAGTCCCGCGGCGACGCCGCCGATGACCAACAGCCGCACCCGCTTCAGTCCTCTCGTTCCTGTTGCTGGACGAAATCGAGGATATCGAACCGCTTGATCTCCCGGTTCGGAAAGAAGCTGTTGACGGCGTCCTGCTCGCTGCTGAAGATCTCGAAAACGGTGGCCAGCTTGGTCAGCACCAGCAACTCGATGTTGCGGCGGCTCAGGTTCACCAGCTTCAGCTTCCCGCCAGCCTTCTGCACGCTGGTGAAACAGATCACCAAGGTGCCCAGCCCGGTGCTGTCGATGTAGTCCACGCCCTCCAGATTCAGGATGAAGTTGGTGTGGCCGGCCGCCATCAGCGTCCGCACGCGCTCCCGCAGTTCGGACACCTCGCCCACGGTGAGGCGCCCTTTGACTTCGAGAATGACAATGCCCTCTCGCTCGGATTGCCGGATCTCCGTGGTCATGGCTCCTCCATTCTAACGGAAGGCGCGTGCCGGATTGGAACGGAGTTCCGGGATCTCACCGTTGGCGTGCCGTTCCGGCATTTCCCGCCGGGTTCCCGCCGCGCCGGATGGCGCCTGTCCGTGCGCGGTGCACGGAATGAACGGGTTGCGTTTTGGCCTAGCAATTGCTTTATCCAAGGCGCGATGCGAACGACGAAGGCTCAGGGAACACAGGCCGATCCGCTGATAATCCCCCCTGCTCTCTCCCTTGCCCATTCTCTCCGCAGTGAATTCCCGCCCGAGCACTCCTTCCCGGCCGGTTCCTTGAGCCATGGTCCGTTTCCGGTGTAGCCGCCGACGGATTCACCGTCCGCATCAGCAGGTAGAGAAGGCTTCCGGCGCCTCCCAGCCCGCTGGCAAAGAACTGGCGCCCGCCAAATCCTCGCCGCGGCGATACGGCGCTTTCTCCCGTCTGTCCGCGGCCGCATGGCTTGCCGGTCCGCTCAAGCGGTTTCGAGGGAAACGATCCGGGCGCGCGCGGCATCGCCATCGATCACCAGCCGCGCTACCGAAAGCGGCAGCGAGAAGCGCCGCGGGCCGGCGCTCCCCGGATTGAGATAGAGCACGCCGTCGCGCTCTTCGACCCAGGCTTCGTGCGTATGGCCGGAGACTACCACGCCGATGCCGCGCCGCGACGGCTCGAAATCGAGATCAACTAGGCGGTGGAGAATATAGATGCGGACCTGCTCCACCTGAGCCACCGCCGTTTCGGGCAGCGCCTCTGCCCACAGCCCCTCATCCACGTTCCCGCGCACGGCGGTGACCGGCGCGACGCGCTCGAGCGCCTCCAGAACCGACGAAGATCCCACGTCGCCGGCATGCAGGATGCGCCCTACGCCCGCCAGCGCCGCCAGCGCCTCGGCCCGCACAAAGCCGTGCGTGTCGGAGATGACGCCCACCTCGGTCATGGCGCCTCGGGGAAGCCGCGCCGGTCCCGAGGCGCCGTCAGGAACGCGCGCGTCGCGGCGGCAAGATCCTCCGCCACCTTGGACTGCCGGCCGAGCAGGTTCGAGTTCTCCAGCGGATCGGCTTCCAGGTCGAACAGCGCCACCGGCCTGCCGTCCATCGACATCAGCTTCCAGCGCCCGCGCCGCGTCACCTCGGTGGCGTAGGGCTTAGGCTTGGGGTAGCGCCGCTGGAGTTTCGGGAAAAGGTCGTGCTGCCAGTGAACCAGGCCGCGTTCAGGCGGCTCCTGGCCGCGGACCAGCGCCTCGAGAAGGTTCACGCCGTCCAGTGGCGAGCGCGCGGGCAGCCGCAACCCCGCCGCGGCGCAAAAGGTAGGCAGGATGTCGCAATGATGGGCGAGCGCCTTGAGCGTCTTTCCCATGGGAATCCGCGCCGGCCAGGAGAGCACGGCCGGCACGCGGATGCCGCCTTCGTGCAGGTCGGTCTTGCCTCCCTTGTAAGGGCCGATGTTCGATTCATACGCGCCGCCATTATCGGAGGTGAACATCACCAGCGTGTTGTCCGCGATCCCGAGTTCCTCGAGTTTGGCGAGGATCTGGCCGATCTTGTGGTCCATGTGCATCACCATGGACCGGAAGCAGCGCTGGTCCTCGGAGATGCCGGGCGCATCGGCGCGGCTCCAGAACGGCTCCGGCGCGGGTTCGTAGGGCATGTGCGGCACGAGCCACCATACGTTCAGAAAGAACGGCTTCCCCTGTTTGTGGAAATCCTCGATCAGGCGTACCGGCTCATCTCCGTTGATGTCGGTGAAGTGGCGGTGATAGTAAGGGTCGGACTCGGGAACGTTCCGTTCGTTCCGGATCAGCACCGTGCCGCCCTTGCGGTAGAGCGTCCGGTTGGCGCCCATCTGGCGGCGCATGGGCTGCTCTTCGTTCTGGCACTGGTAGTAATCGAAGCCGTGCTGGTGCGGGCCGGGGATGGAATTCGCGCGCTCGCGGATGTGCTTCTGATGCAGTCCGCCCAGGTGCCACTTCCCCACGTGCGCGGTGGCGTAACCCGCCTCGCGCAACAGCTTGGGCAGGGTGGTGGTGAGCGGCAGATGAACCTCGTCGTCGGTGAGCGCGCGCCGCAGGTCGAAGCGCAGCGGATAGCGCCCGGTCAGAATCGCCGCGCGCGACGGGGAGCAGGTGGGCGAGGCGGCGTAGAAGTTCTCGAAGCGCACGCCCCGCGCCGCGATGGCGTCGATGTGCGGAGTCCGCACGGCGGTGTTGCCGTAACAGGAAGGGTCGCCCCAGCCCATGTCATCGGCCAGCAGAAAGACGAAATTGGGGCGCGCGGGGGAGGCGGCGCCGGCGGAATGCCAGACCCCTGCCGCCGCGGCCGACCGCACCCAGTCCCGGCGTGTCATCGCGTCGATCCTCCCTTCCTTGATAGCACGCCCGCCGGGAACGGAAATCCCGCCGGATTCCGCTGTTGAACCGCGAACGGGTGTCCTATAATGACCGCAGTAACTTCCATCGGAGGACATCCATGGCGCCACGCGTGGTTCTGCGACACCTGGCCGGCAGCCGCGCCGGCCAGACGGACGAATTCCCTCTGGGGTCGTGGCAAGCTCTCACCATTGGCCGTGACGCGGGCTGCGAGGTAAAGTACGATCCCGAGCGCGAGGACCTGGTGAGCCGCCAGCACTGCCGCATCGAGGCGGCCCCGGCCGAGCCTCCCAGCTTCACCCTCACCGACCTGGGCAGCCGCAACGGAACCTTCCTCAACCGCCAGCGGGTCTTCTCGGCGGTGCGGCTCTCGCCGGGCGACGTCGTGCAACTGGGCGCGGGCGGGCCCGAGATCGAATTTCTGGTCGAACCCTGGGAAGGAGCGCGCCCCACCCGCGTAGCCGCGCCTTCGAGGGCCGTGGCTGGACCGACCGCAGGCGCGCCGCTGCCCGCCACCGCGCCCGCCCCGCCCGCCGGCGTCGGCAAGGCGACGGTCGAGCGCATGCTGCGCGAGCAGAGCCGCTCGCAGACCCGCACCTTCGCCCTCATCGCCGTGGTGGCGCTGCTGGCGGTGCTGGCCGGGGCTCTGGCTTTTTACCGCTCGCGCGGCGGTATGACGGTGGCCGGCGGCGCGGTGCCTCCCAACAGAATCGCGCAGGCCAACACCGACTCCGTGGTCTTCTTCGAGGTGGGCTGGAAACTGGTGGACATGGAGAGCGGGCGGCAATTGAACCACGTCTACCAGCCCAACGCCATGAAGAGCCAGACCGGCAAGGTGGTTCCCATCATCGACGGCGTGGGGCCGTTTTTGCCGGTGTTCGTGCTGCTGCCCGGGGCGGAAAACATCGAGCCGATGTTGACCACCGACGAAGGCGAAGGCAGGTATAAGGCCATCGGCGGCGGGCATACCGGCTCCGGCTTCGTCGTCAGCGAGGACGGGTTCATCCTCACCAACCGGCATGTGGCGGCCACCTGGCATACCCGCTACAACTGGCCGCGCGAAGACGCCGCGGGGCTCATCTACATCCTGGATGGAAACCTGGAGGTGAAGGGCCGCCGGGCGATCGGGCGGAACCAGTTCCCGGCCTGGGTTCCCTCCTCGGCCCGCTTTATCCTCCAGGGCACCTTCGACCAGAATTCGGTGCGGCTGCTGGGACGCGCGCTCAAGGGCAAGTACGTCGAGGGACGCAACGACTATCTGGACGTCACTTTCGCCAAGAACCGCGTCCGCGTGCCCTCCAAACTGGCGCGCGTCTCCGACAGCATCGACGTAGCCATGGTGAAGGTGGATCTGCCGCAGAAACTGCGCAAGGTGGATCTGTTCGATAACTACGACGCGATCAAGCCGGGCGACGCCGCCATCGTGATGGGCTACCCCGGCATTTCTCCCGACGTGGTGGCGGTGGCGAAGTCCAAAGATACCTTCAACCCCGACATGGCCGCCAAGGTCATCCCGGATCCCACCATCAGCGTGGGCAACGTCGGCCGCGTCATTCGCGGCCAGGAGGGCGCCGGCGAAGCGGTCATCAGCACCTTCGGCGAGGTCTACCAGTTGACCATCAACTCCACCGGCGGCGGCAACAGCGGCGGACCGGTCTTCGACGACCACGGCCGGGTCATCGCCATCTACACCTCGGGGCGCTCGGCCATTGGCGACGCGACCATCTCTTTCGCCGTGCCCATCCGCTACGGCATGGAGCTCATGGGCACCACCAAGGTGATGCAGTAGCCGGGGAGGCGGCCATGCGCGAACTTCCCCGGCCGGACGGTTTCCCGGGCGCGGCTCCATGCGGGCCTGTGCTTGAGACCGCCGTGGCAACCGACACCGGCTGCCGGAGGGAGGTCAACGAGGACTGCGTGCGGCTGGAAACACCGGAAGACCCCGCGCTGCGCGCTTCCCATGGAACGCTGGCCGTGGTGGCCGACGGCATGGGCGGGCACGACGCCGGAGAACTCGCCAGCGCACTGGCGGTGGAGACCGTAAGCCGGGAGTACTTCCGCCATCCCGGTCCACCTTGGGAAGCGCTGCGGGAAGCGTTCGCCCGCGCCCACGAGGCCGTTCGCGCGCTGAGCCGTACGCGCGCCAACGGGATGGGAACCACCTGCACCGCCGTCGCCGTCCACGGCGGTTGCGCTTCCGTCGCGCACATCGGCGACAGCCGCCTGTATCTGGTGCGCGGTGGCGCGGTGTTCCGCATGACCGAAGACCACTCGGCAGTGATGGAGCAGGTGCGGGCGGGATTGATCAGCGCCGGGCAGGCGCGCGGCCATGAGGACCGCAACCTGCTGCTGCGCGCCCTGGGGAGTCCTTCCAGCCGCGTGGACGTCCAGCCACGGCCTTTCCCGCTGCGGCCCGGCGACATCCTGGCGCTTTCGAGCGACGGTTTGCACGGCCTGGTGGAAGACGAGGAGCTTGGCGCGGCCGTAGCCGCCGGAACCCCTCAGGAGGCGTGCGCCCGGCTGGTGGCGCTGGCCCGCCAGCGGGGCGGCTACGACAACATCACGGTGGCGCTCCTGCGCTACCATGCCGGGAACGAAAGCGAGGGCGGACGATGGCCGGGCAGGTGGTCGGCAACTACAAGATCGTCGGGAAACTGGGCGAGGGCGGCATGGGGGCGGTTTTCAAGGCCGTCGACATCATGGTGGAACGCACCGTTGCGGTTAAGATGCTGCGCCCGGAAATCGCCCGCCAGCCGGAAGTCCTGGAACGCTTCCGCGCCGAAGCCGTCACCCTGGCGCGGCTGAACC
>CAKZVG010000288.1 GCA_937921835.1 uncultured Bryobacteraceae bacterium
ATATAGCCCTTGGTCAGATCGCAGGTCCAGAAGCGCGCTTCCCCCTGGCCTGAACCGTGAATCGCGAACAGGATCGAGCAGGCTGGGCCGTCGAGCCGTTTCTTGAGCGAGGCCTCGTTGAAGGGCGCCGCCACGCCGTTCCGGCACACGCGCACGCCTTGCAGGAAGATGTCCACCCGCGCCGGATCGAAGGGAACGCCGGCGTTGCCGGCGGCCGAAAGGATCCGGCCCCAGTTGGCGTCCGAGCCAGCGATGGCGGTCTTCACCAGCGGCGAATTTGCGATGCCGCGCGCGATGGCGGCGGCCTCGTCCTCGCTGCGCGCCCCGCTCACCTCGATGGTGATGGCCTTGGAGGCGCCTTCGCCGTCGCGCGCGATCTGCTCGGCGAGCTCGGCCAGGACCCGCGTGAGGACTTCCTGGAACACGGGGTGGTCCCGCGGGCCGACTTTCAACCCCGAGGCGCCATTGGCCAGCAGCGCGAGCATGTCGTTGGTTGAGGTGTCGCCGTCCACCGACAGACGGTTGTAACTGCGCCGGACCGCCGCCAGTAGCATCGGGCGCAAATCGCGCGGCGCAATGGCGGCGTCGGTGACCACGAAGGCGAGCGTGGTGGCCATGCGCGGATGGATCATGCCCGAACCCTTGGTCATGGCGGCGATGGACACGGTTCCGCCTTCCACCGAAAGTTCCGCGAAGGCCGTCTTGACGCGCAGGTCGGTGGTGAGGATGGCTTCCGCGACGGCGGGGAAGGCCGCGGGCGAGAGCGACTTCACCAGCGCCGGGAGCTTGGCGGTGATGAGCTTGGGATTCAACTCGACGCCGATGACGCCGGTGGAGGCGGGCAGCACCTGCTCGGCGGGCACTTTCAACAGCCGCGCCAGGGCGCGGGAGGTCGCCAGCGCGACGCGTTCCCCGGTGCGGGTGGCGCAGTTGGCGTTGCCGGCGTTGATCAGCAGGGCCTTGACTTTTCCGCGCGAGGCCTTCAGATTGGCGCGCGCCAGGCGCACCGGCGCCGCCTGCACCAAGTTGGTGGTGAAGACCGCCGCCGCCGAAGCGGGTTCGCAGGAAACGATGAGCGCCAGATCATTTTTCCTGACCTTACGAATTCCCGCGTAAGTGGCGGCGTATTTGTACCCAAGAGGCAGGATCAATTACTTTCCCCCAAGACTTCATTCTCCTTCACCCGCTGGCCGTTGAGGAACTCCTCGCCCGAAATTCTTCTCCTGCCTTCGAGCTGCACTTCGAGCAGTTCCAGCGCCGAACCTTCTCCACAGGCCACCAGCAGGCGGGGCCGGCGCGGATGCAGCGCGCCGGGCGGGCCGCCGAGGCGCTCCCCGGCCGGGCGCGTCTTCCAGACGTTCAGGGCCTGCCCGCGGAAGAGCGTGTGCGCGCCGGGCCAGGGCTGAAAGCCGCGCACGCGGTTGTGCACCTTGGCGGCGGGCCAGGACCAGTCCACCACGCCGTCTTCCTTCTTGAGAATGGGGGCGTAGGTGGCTTGCGAGGAATCCTGCGGGCGGGGCAGGAGCGTTCCGGCGGCCAGACCCGCCAGCGTTTCGACCAGCAGATCCGCGCCCATGGCCGCCAGCCGCGCCGAGAGTTCAGGGGCGGTTTCCTCCGGGCCGATGGGCGTCTCGCGCACCAGCAGAATGTCGCCCGTGTCGAGCCCGGCGTCGATCCGCATGGTGGTGACGCCGGTGGTGGTTTCGCCGTTGGCGATCGCCCACTGAATGGGTGCGGCGCCGCGGTACTTGGGCAGCAGCGAGGCGTGTACGTTGACGATGCCCAGCGGCGCAAGGGCGATGACCGCCGGAGGAATGATCTGCCCGTAGCCCACCACCACCATGGCCTCCGGGCGAAGCGAGGCGAGCAACTGGCAGGCCTCGGGGCGGCGGACGCGTTCCGGCTGATGCACCGGCAGACCGAGCCGCAGCGCAGCCTCCTTCACGGGTGGAAAGGCCGGCTTGCCGCCCCGGCCCTTGGGCCGGTCGGGCTGGGTGAGGACGGCGGCGATCTCATGGCCGGCGTGGGCGCAGGCTTCAAGCGACGGAACCGCGAAGGCGGGCGTGCCGAGAAAGACCAGGCGCACGGCCGCCTACTTCCACTCTCCGGCCTTCTGGAGCTTGCGGATCTTGCGCCGGATGAGGTCGCGCCGCAACATGCCGATGTGGCTGATGTAGAGCCGGCCGTTGAGGTGATCGGTTTCGTGCAGGAAGGCGCGCGCCAGCAGTTCCTCGCCGGTCTTCTCGAAGTGCTCGCCCTTGACGTTCTGCGCGCGGACGGTGACGCGCAGCGCCCTGGGGACCTGCTCGCGGAAACCGGGAATGCTCAGGCAGCCCTCCTCGCAGATCTGCCTGCCTTCGGCGCGGACGATCTCGGGGTTGATGAGCACCAGCTTTTCGTCCGGGTTCTGTCCGTTCGAGGTGTCGATGACGGCGATGCGCCGGCTGAAGCCGATTTGAGGCGCCGCCAGGCCCACGCCGCGCGCGGCGTACATAGATTCGAACATGTCCTCGATGAACTTCTCGAGTTCGGGCGTGCCGAAATCCGTCACCGTCTCGGCGGGGGTCTCCAGCACCGGGTTACCGTACTTGACGATGGGGTAGATCAACGCTAGAACTCCTCGAGCTGTTTGAGGTAGCCCTCGTAATTGCGGCGGGTCTCGGAGAGCGAGTCGCCTCCGAACTTCTCCAGGAAGGCCTGCGCGAGCACGATCGCAACCATGGCCTCGGCGATGACGCCCGCCGCGGGCACGACGCAAACGTCGCTGCGCTCATAAGCCGCCAGCGCCGGCTCGCGGGTCGCCAGGTCCACCGATTCAAGCGGGCGCCGGAGGGTGGAAATGGGCTTGAGGAAGCCGCGCACGACGATGTCCTGGCCGTTGGTCATGCCGCCTTCGACGCCGCCCGCGCGGTTGGCGCCGCGGAAGAAGCGGCGGTCCTGGCGGTGGTAGTGAATCGTGTCCTGAACGGCCGAGCCGAACGACGCCGCGCCTTGCCCGGCGTCGCCGATCTCCACTCCCTTGACCGCCTGAATGGAGACGACGGCCTGCGCCAGGCGGCCATCCAGGCGCGAATCCCAGGTGATGTGGGAGCCCAGCCCCGGCGGCACGCCGTGCGCCACGGCTTCAAAGACGCCGCCCACGGTGTCGCCGGTGCGGTAGGCCTCATCCACCACTTCCTTCATCCGCGCCTCGGTCTCCGGGTCAACGCAACCGAGCAGCACTTCGCCGCGGCGGCTGAGAGCGGCGATCTCCTCCCAGGCGGCGCGCCGCTCCAGGCGGACGCCGCCCACCGCCGTAACGTGGCTCAGGACTTCGATGCCGAACTGGGCCAGCAGCGCCTTGGCCAGCGCCCCGGCCGCCACCCGCGCGGTGGTTTCGCGCGCGCTGGCGCGTTCGAGGATGTAGCGCGCGTCGTGGAAGCCGTACTTCAGGGCGCCTGCCAGATCGGCGTGTCCCGGGCGCGGACGCGTCACCGGTTTCTTCTTCTCCTCCTGGCCCTGCCCGACCGGGAGCACTTCGGTCCAGTTCTTCCAGTCGGCGTTGCGAATCAGGATCGCAACGGGAGAACCGATGGTGATGGAGTGGCGCACGCCGGCCACGATCTCCGCCCGGTCGGTCTCGATCTTCATGCGGCCGCCGCGGCCGTATCCCTGCTGCCGCCGCCAGAGTTCGCGGTTGACGGCATCGAGCGACACGGGCACGCCGGCCGGCAAACCGGTCAGCGTGGCCACCAAATACTCGCCATGAGATTCGCCAGCGGTTTCAAAACGAAGCATGGATGCGTACGGCAACTAAGAGAATGAACAGATAGTTACATGGTAGCGGAAATCGCCCGGCTACGGCAGATTCTCCTCCAGCCAGGCGAGCATCTCCCGCTGTCTTGCGAATTCTCCGCTGGCGGCTTCGATGTTGACGTAGCGGACACCGCGGCGCGCCGCCAGCCGCGAAAGCGAGCCGTCGTCCTGGCGCGGTGCCCGGCGTTGCAGCACGGCGTTGTAAGGGGATTGGGCGAGGCGTTCGAAATCGGACGGATCGGTGGCCAGGAAGAACTCGTGCGGGCGCTCGCGGGCGGGCAGCCAGAGGCGGTCGCTGATGGGGATTTCGTCTTCGACCGAATAGCCACGGCTGTTGTTGTGCAGGGCCACCAGCAGACCGTCCGCCGGCGGCAGGATGGCGCGCAGGAACTTCTCCCGGTCCCGGTCCAGCAGATCGAGCGCCCGCCGGATGGCGGCCTCGCCCGCGTCCGGATTCAACTTGCGGAGGTTGACCTCCGCGCCGGCGCGCGAGAACATGCGGTTGGGGTCGAGCCGCAGCCCCCCGGCCCGGACATGGCGCTCGCGGCTGGGCGTGAAGAAGGCCGTGCCGGAGGCGGTTTCGAGATGCTGGAGCAGCACGGCGCGGGCGGTCAGTTCGTCGCCGTGGATCCAAAGATACCGCCGCCGCGAGCGGCCCTTGCGGCGGACGCGGAAGCGCACGCCGGCGATTTCGGCCCGGCGCGGACCGAAGGGCCACGGAAGCAGGAGCGAGGCGAGGAACTCGCGGCGCGACGGCGGGCTGGGAGGCGTCAACAAACCCGGCGGCCTCCCACGAAGGTCGCGGTTACGTTCAACTCGCCATCCAGGAGCACGGCGTCGGCGCGTTTGCCCCGCGCCAGGCTGCCGGTTTCACCGGAGATGCCGAGGATTTCGGCCGGGGTGAGCGAGGCCATGCGAACCGCCTGCCACAGCGGGCAGCCCGTCAGGCCGCGAAAGACGCGCACCATCTCGTTCATGCCGAACACGGATGAGGCCAGCGCCGTGCCATCGGGCACGCGCGCCTCGCGATTGCGCACCACGGCGGCGAGGCCGTGCCGCGGGCCGAAAGCGTACTCGCCGTCGGGCATTCCGGCGCCGCGCATGGCGTCGGTGACAATGGCCAGTTTCTCGCAGCCTTTGTTGCGCAGCGCGACCAGCAGCATTTCGCGCGAAAGGTGCTTGCCGTCGGCGATGACTTCGGAGCTGAGCCGGTGGTCGAGGAAGACCGCTTCGAGGATGCCCGCCGTGCGCGGGTTGGGCGTCATGCGCCAGCGGTTGTTCATGGCGCTGGTCATGGCGCAGTAGAGATGGGTGACATGGTTCACACCCCAGGCGGCGGCCTCGTCCATCTCGTGGAAGAGGGCCTCGCTGTGGCCCGCGCTGGCGTTGGCGCCGGCCTGCCGCAGGGCTTCGATGAGGGGGCGGGCGCCGGGCAGCTCGGGAGCGAGGGTCATGGAAGCGACCGGGCCGCGCTCAAGAATGGCGCGCCACTCGCCCGGATCGGGGTTGCGCACGTGTTGGGCGAGGTGGCAGCCCTTCTTGGACATGGCCAGGTAGGGACCCTCGATGTGCGCTCCCAGCGCGCGCCCGAAACGTTCACCGGCGGCGCGGTAGCGGTTCACGGCGTCGAGCGCGGCGAGGATCTCAGCGAGCGGCGCGGCGCAGGTGGTGGGGCACAGCGCGGCCGTGCCGTGCGAAGCGTGGAAGCGGAACACGCGTTCGACGTCCGCGGCGGAGGCGTCCATGAAGTCGCTTCCGCCGCCTCCGTGGACGTGAAGATCGATGAAGCCGGGGGCGATGTAGCCGCCGTGCGCGTCGATGAGTTCCGTCCCCGGCGGCACTTCAGCGCGAGGTCCGGCGTACTCGATTCGCCCACCGCGCGCGAGCAGCATTCCGTCTGGCACTTCGCCGCCGGCGGTGATCAGGGTCCCGTTGATGGCGGCCC
>CAKZVG010000289.1 GCA_937921835.1 uncultured Bryobacteraceae bacterium
TGCAGCACCCACACCGCGGCCATCCCAAGAGCAAGCGCGGGCGCGATGTCGTTGTCGTAGGTGTCCCCCACCATGACCGCCTCTCCGGGCGCGGCGTTCGCGGCCTCGAGCGCCAGCCGGAAGAAGGCCGGGTCGGGCTTCATGAGCCCGGCGCGGAAGGAGAGGAACTGCGGACACTCGCGCGCCTCGGCGGCGAATTCGCGCTCGAAGCAGGCGTGGAACGGTGGCCAGATGTTGGAGAGATAGGCGCGCGGGATGCCGGCGCGCCGCAGGGATTCGAGCGCCTGGCGCGCCCCATCGAGCACGAACGCCTCGCGCAACTGCGCCTCCCACAGCGCTTCGGCCGCGGCGATGGCGGGCTCCGGCGGGACTCCGAATTGCTCGCTCACCCGCAGCCCGAGTTCCCGTGCGTCGCGCGCCCAGGTGCGGAAGAGCAGCGCCTCCAGTCCGCGCGCCGCGTCCCGGCCGAGGCCCAGCGCCTCCGCCAGCCGCCGGGCGGGACCCGCGCGTGGCCCGTCGATCAATGTGCTTCCAATGTCGAAGAAGACGATCATTTGCTCCTGAGCGCGGCCTTAAGCTGAGACTCCTTGCGCGCGATCTCGCGCCCCAGGTACAGCGCATGCGAAATCTCCGACAGCGCGCAATCGCGGGCAAGCTGCCGCTCGAGTTCCTCCGCGGTCTTGCCGCGGTAGTGGTGGATCACCATCCCCTTGTAGGTGTGCTCGACAATCAGTTCGCCCGCCGAGAGATCCATGGTGACCGCGAAGTTGCCGTTGGGATCGAAGCGCGGCTCCCATTTGCCGGTGGCCGGATCGAACACGTCGTCGCTGGTCTTCTCCTCCGCCACCCGCCGCGCGCGGTCGAGCGCCGCCGTATCGACGCTGATGGAATGGCTGATGACGGTGAGCGGCCCCGGTTCCATCTCCGCCAACCCGGCGACGTGGCGCTGGACGGCGATCAGCCCGTAGACGTTCTCGAGCCACGCGTCCGTGGCGTTGTGCGAGCGGAAGGTGGCTGTGAGCGTCAGCCGGCCCTCGAAGCGGCGGAAGAAGGCCGATACGAAGCAAGGACAGCGGGTTCCTTCCGGCAGGTCGCGGCTGTTGTCCCAGAGGGAGATGTAGGCGTGGCGCGATTCGGGATTCTGGCGCAGGCGGCGGCCGGCGATTTCGAGCGAATCCACCGTCTCGCCACCCCTGTGGAAGTAGCCGCGCAGGCGGTTGCCGTAGGTGTAGCCCAGATCGGCGGGCCGCGCGGGATCCAGAATGCGCCGCTGGTAGGCTTCGAAATGCTCAAGCGAGAAGCCGTGGCGCGCGAGCTCTTCCGCCGTCTCCTCGCCCGGCGCTTCGACGATCACCTTGACGTTCTGGAGTTCGATGCGCTCTTCCTCGAGATGCTGCCCGGCGGCGCCGCGCTTGGCGACCTTGTTGCGGTGTCCGAAACGCATCAGGCGGAAGATGAGTTCCTTCCAGGCCTCGAGCGGCGTCTGGCGCACGATGGTGTGGGCGCGCGGCTCGGACGGGAACCAGCGCACCTCGGGTTCCTGAAGCGGCGGCGGCGCGACGCGCGCGGGCGGGTTGGGATCGGGCGGCGGCAGCGTCGCGAAGAACTCCCGCAGGCCGTCAACGGTGGCCGGGCTGCTCAGCTCGCCGAGCACGGTGAAGCGCGGCGGGCGCGGGAAGTGCTCCGGGCGCACGTCGCCGTCGATCATGCGGTTCGACGTCCGGATGCGGAACGCGCGGGCGCCGAGGAACTCGACTTCCTCGAGGCCGTGTTCAAAGAAGTCCAGCAGCCACTCGCGCGAACCGGAGAGGTTCTTGCCGAGCACTACAATGTGCGCGATCTGCGGGTTCCACAGCAGGTTGCGCAACAATTGCGGCAGGCCGTTGCCATACAGGTTGGCGATGACGGCCACGCGCGAAGCGCCGGGCGCGAGATCCACCCCGGCCGCGGCCAACACCTTCGCGGCCGACTCCACCTGCGACCAGAGCGTGCACACCCCCACGTCGCCGGCCGGATTCACTACTCGCACCCTGTCACCGTAATAGAGCGGCTCGAACAGCAGCACAGTCTTCGATTATAGGTGGTCCGGACCGCGCAGGCCCGGCCGCCGGGCGCGCCTCCGGCCGGGACCGGGCCCGCCATGTTACCATCGGGCGAGTTTGCTCGTGTAAGAAGTGAGGTTGGATCCGTGATTCCTTTTCATCGCACTCGTTTCCAGGCCGCGCTTTTCGCGGCGGTCCTGTTACTGGGCGGCGGGCTATCCTCCGGCCAGGATCCCCGCGGCGCCATCACCGGAACCGTCACCGACGCCACCGACGCCCTGGTGCCGGGCGCCGCCCTGCGCGCCGTTCACGCGGAGACCGGCGTTGCCGCCTCCGCCGTCAGCAACGCCGCCGGGAACTACCAGATCCTATTCCTGCAACCCGGCATGTACCGGGTCACCGCCGAACTTGCCGGGTTCAAGCGGTTTGTCCGGGAGAACATCGAAGTCCGGGTGGGCGAAACGGTCGGCCTGCCCGTCCGGATGGAGATTGGCGACATCGCCGATACTGTCGAGGTTGTAGAAACCACGCCCCTGCTCGACACCACCGGCGCCTCGCTCGGGCAGGTGATCGACCAGCGCCGCATCGCCGAACTGCCTCAGCGCGGGGCCAACCCCATGGAGCTGGCGCTGCTCGCGCCGGGCGTCTTTAACGCCACCGACATGCGCATGCGCACCGCCAAACACCCCAACTCCGTCTCCCAGTTCGCGGCCGACGGCGGACGCGCCTACACCAACGAGTTCCAGATCGACGGCATCACTAACGTCTCCACCGACGCCGGGGTTGGTTCGGTCCGGATCGCCTTCAGCCCTCCGGCGTCGGCGGTGCGCGAGTTCAAGATCCAGACCACCGCCTATGACGCAAGCCTCGGCCGCACCCTAGGCGCCGTGGTGAACGTCACCACCGCCAGCGGGACGAACGAACTTCACGCCGAAGTGCACTACGCCCTTCGCCACAGCGCCCTGGACGCCCCGAACTTCTTCAACAACAAGCGCGGCACCGCCCAGGGCCTCTACCAGCACCACCGCTACGGCGGCTCGGCCGGCGGCCCGCTGGTAGTGCCCCGGCTTTATGACGGCCGGAACCGCTCGTTCTGGTTCTACGCCTTCGAGGAGAACCGGCCGAACACCCCGAACCTCTACACCCAGACGGTACCAACCGCGGGCCAGCGCCAGGGCGATTTTTCGGACCTCCTCCGGGTGGGAGCTTCCTACCAGATCTATGACCCGTTCACCATCGCTCCGGCCGCCGGCGGGCGCTTCAGCCGTCAGCCCATCCCGGGCAACGTCATTCCGCGAAACCGCCTGGATCCTCTCGGCCTCAATCTGGTCACTTTCTTCCCGCTGCCGAACCAGCCCGGCACCGCCGACGGGCGCAACAATTTCTTCTACGCCGGCCAGGAACGCCATATCATCTACCAGCACCTGCTACGCCTGGACCACGCCTTCAGCGAGAACCACCGCGCCTTCCTGCGGCTGCACTACGATTTCTGGAAGGAGCGCCGCGGCGACAGCTTCGGCAACGGCATCAACTTGAACCGCTCCTACCGGCCCAACCGGGGCTTCGCCGTGGACGACGTCGCCGTTCTCTCCCCCAGCCTGGTGCTGAATGTGCGCTACGGTTTGAGCAGCACGAAGTGGTGGCACTTCCGCTCCACCCGGGGATACGACTTGGCGCGGCTCGGCTTCTCGCCCGCGCTGCTGTCCCTGCTCGATCTTCGCGAAGCCCCCATCCCGCGCGTCACCTTCGGCGCCTACTCTACGCTTTCGTCCTGGATCGACACCGGCGACGGAGTGAACTCGAGCCTTACCCACAGCCTCGCCTCCAACCTCACCAAGCTTCTCGGCAGACACTCGATCCGCTTCGGCGCCGACTTCCGGGTCAACCGCAGCTTCAACAACCGCCGCCCCGGAGGCGTCGCGCCGTTGCTCGAGTTCGGGACTACATACACCCGCGGGCCGCTCGACAACTCCCCGGCCGCGCAGGTCGGACAGGACCTCGCTTCCATGCTGATGGGCATCCCCGGCGGTTCCATGAGCATTAACGCCAGTTCCGCCCTTCAGGACTGGTTCCTCGGCTTCTACGCGCAGGACGATCTCAAGCTCACCCGGAAGCTGACGCTCAACCTCGGGCTGCGCTACGAGTACGAGAATCCACTCACCGAGCGCTACGACCGCCTCGTCTCCCACTTCGACTTCGACGTCGCGAATCCGATCGAGGCGCAGGCGCGGGCGCAGTACGCCACCCGGCCCATTCCCGAATTGCCGCTGGAGCAGTTCCGTGTGCGCGGGGGCCTTAACTGGGTGAAACAGGGCGGTATGGGCCGGAGCCCGTTCCGCGGCGAGAAGAACAACGTGCTCCCGCGCCTGGGACTGGCCTACCAGCTCGGCCGCAATACCATCCTGCGTAGCGGGTACGGACTGTACTACGACACCATCGGTGTGCAGAAGATTCAGCCCGTGCAGACGGGCTACACGCAGAGCACTCCGATCCAGGCGTCCCTGGATAGCGGTCTCACCTACCGCGCCAGCACCACCAATCCGTTTCCGGCCGGGCTGATCCGGCCGTTGGGGCCGTTGGGCGGGCTCACCACCAGCTTGGGCCAGGGGATCACCTCTCCTAACTATCTCCGTAAGCACGCCTATTCGCAGCGGTGGTCGTTCGGACTCCAGCGCACGTTGCCCGCCAGGTTCGTGTTCGACGGCTCCTACGTGGCCAGCCGCGGCACGCGCCTCGAGGTGGACCGCGCGCTGAACGTCACCCCGGCCCGCTACCTGAGCACCAGCCCGGTGCGCGACCAGGCCACCATCGACTTTCTGAGCGCCTCTTTTCCCAATCCGTTCCGCGGGACCGATCCCATCTTCGGCGCGAACATCGCCCGCAGCGCCCTGCTGCGGCCATACCCGCACTTCGGGGGCGTTTCGATGGCGGAACCGATCGGCTACACCTGGTATCACTCGCTACAGACGCGGACCGAGAAGCGCTTCTCCCAAGGCTATACCTTCCAGCTCAACTACACCTTCTCCAAGCGGATGGATGCGATGGAGTTCCTGAACGATACGGACGTGAGGCTTTACGAGTCGATCGGCTCTCTCGACCGCCCTCACCGGGTCACGGCCAGCGGCGTCTGGGAGCTGCCATTCGGCCGCAAGCGGAAGTTCGGCGCGAAATGGCCCGCGGCGGCCGACTTCGTCCTGGGCGGCTGGCAACTCGGCAGCGTGGTAACGCGCCAGAGCGGCGCGCCGCTGGGCTTCGGCAACATCATCTTCAACGGGGACATCAAGAACATCCCGCTGCCGAAGAGCCAGCGGGACGTGGACCGCTGGTTTAACGTCGATGCCGGCTTCAACCGCATCAGCAGCCAGCAGCTCGCCAGCAACATCCGGCGCTTCCCGCTCCGCTTCAGCGGGATCCGGGGAGACAATCAGAACAGTTGGGATTTCTCTATCGTCAAGAACTTTCAGCTCGGCGAGCGGCTGAAGGTCAACTTCCGGGGCGATGTCTACAATGCCTGGAACCAGACCAATTTCGCCGGCCCCAACATGGCCCCGGCCAACACCGCCTTTGGCGCCATCACCGCCACCGCGGGCGACTCGCGCAACTGGCAGCTTTCGTTGAAAGTGCAGTATTAGCCGCCGCTGGGGGGCTTACACCCCCCAGCAGTAATCCTCGACGGCTTTCTCCACCGATTCGTCGGCTTCGGTGAGCCGCATCAGTTCCAGCCGCAAGGCGTCCACCAGCGCCTTCCAGCTCGCCTCGATCACGTTGTCGGAGACGCCCACGGTGGCCCAGCTCTGGCGGTGGTCGGTCCACTCCACCAGGACGCGGACCTTGGCCGCGGTTCCCTTGCGCGGTTCGAGCACGCGCACCTTGTAGTCGGTGAGCTGAACGTTGGCCAGGGTCGGGTAGAGCTTGGACAGGCACTGGCGCAGGCAGACGTCGAGCGCGTTCACCGGACCGTGGCCGGTGGCGGTGGCCGAGTGGATGCCGTCCTGCGCCTTGAGCGTCACCGAGGCCGTGGTTTGCGCGCCCTTGGGAGTCATCTTGGTGGAGACCTCCGTGCTCAGCACCTCGAAGAAGCTGACTCCGGGATGCAGCGTCTCGCGCACCAGCAGTTCGAAGGTTCCCTCGGCGGCTTCGAGCTCGTAGCCCAGGAACTCGAGTTGCTTGATGCGTTCGAGCAGCTCGCGGCGCGCTTCGTCGCTCAGCCGCTCCTCGAGACCGTGCTGCTTGAGCTTATAAAGGATGTTGCCGCGCCCGGAAAGATCGCTGAGCAGCACGCGCTGCCGGTTGCCCACCGTCTCGGGCTTGACGTGCTCGTAGCAGGCGGATTCCTTGAGCACCGCCGCCACGTGGATGCCGCCCTTGTGGGCGAAGGCGCTGTGGCCGACGTAGGGCTGGTCGTTGCGCATGGGCAGGTTGGCCAGTTCGGCGACGAAACGCGCCACGGAGGTGAGCTGCGGCAGTCTCTCTGCCCCGATGGTGGTGTGGCCCAGCTTCAACTCCAGGTTCGCGATCACCGAACACAGGTTGGCGTTGCCGCAACGCTCGCCGTAGCCGTTGATGCAGCCTTGCACGTGCGTGACGCCGTGCTCGACGGCCGCCAGGGTGTTGGCCACAGCGACGTCGGCGTCGTTGTGGCAATGGATGCCGATCACCCCGTCGAAGCGCTTCCGCACCTCCTCGACGATCTCTACCAGCTTCGCGGTCAGCGTGCCGCCGTTGGTATCGCACAGCACCAGCACGGCGGCGCCCGCGTTTTTCGCCGCCTCCAGCGTCCGCAGGGCGAAGGACGGGTTCGAGATGTAGCCGTCGAAGAAGTGCTCGGCGTCGTACACCACTTCCTTGCCGTGCGCCACCATGTAGCTCACGGTTTCGGAAATCAGCGCGAGGTTCTGCTCTTCGCTCACGCCCAGCGCGCGCGTGGTGTGCAGGTCCCAGCTCTTGCCGAAAATGGCGACCGCCGGGGTGCCGGCCTCGACAAGCTGGCGCACGTTGGGGTCGCGGTCCACCGGGTTGCGGGCGAAACGCGTCGAGCCGAAGGCGGTAATCCGCGCGT
>CAKZVG010000290.1 GCA_937921835.1 uncultured Bryobacteraceae bacterium
GGCGTCCCGATTCTGGGACTGAACCCGCCCGCCGAATCGCTTCAGGAATTCAAAGCCGAGGCCAACACCTACTCGGCCGAGTTCGGGCGCACCGGCGGCGGGATGATCCTGATGACCACCCGCTCGGGCACCAATAGCTTCCACGGCGCGGCGTACGAGTTCCTGCGCAACGACGCCATGGACGCGCGCAGTTTCTTTTCCCCTGGCAAGGCGCCGCTGCGCTACAACATCTTCGGCGCGTCGCTGGGCGGTCCGGTGGTCCGCGACAAGACGTTCTTCTTTTTCAACTACGAGGGCACGCGGCGCCGCGACGGCCTCACCTTCGCCAACGTTACCGTGCCGCATCCGGCCGAGTTGACGGGCGATTTCTCGGCGCGCCGCGACGTGCAGGTGCTCGACCCGCTCAGCCGGACGCAGTTCCCCGGCAACCGCATCCCGGCCAGCCGGATCGATCCCATCGGCCAGGCGCTGGCCAGGCTCTATCCCGCGCCCAACATCGCGAGCGATCCGAGCCGTGCGCCGGTCAACAACTACGTCAAGAACGTGTCCGACAAACTCGACCAGGACTTCATTACCGGCCGCGCCGATCAGATCCTCGGCTCCCGGAACCGCCTGTATGGCAGGTTCAGCCGAGTCAACTCGGCCACCACCGCGGCGCCGGTCTTCCCCAACGCGTTCGCCGACTTCCGCGCGCAGATTCAGGACAACAAAAACCTGGCCGTGGTCGGAAGCTGGATCACAAATGTCCGGCCAACGGTCATTAATGATTTCCGTTACAACTACGGCAACCGCTACAACCTGGTCGAGGTTTCCGGCGTGGGTTCGGGCAAGAACGGGGAATTCGGCATCAAGGGCGTGGACCCGGACCGCTTCGCGCGCATTACTCTCACCGGACACGCCACGCTCGGCAATAACGGAGGGCAGAAGCGGATCCAGACCCCGATTCTCACCCAACAGGTGGTCGACACCCTCACCTGGGTGAAGGGCCGGCACCAGATCAAAACCGGCTTCGAGTTCCGCTACTCGCGCAACCAGGATGTCAACACGCCCACCTCCGGCGGCGTCTTCGGATTCGGGGTCCGGGCCACCAACAACGCGGTCGCGGCGTTGCTGCTCGGGTTCGTCAATAACGGCGCCATTCAGGCCACCGACCCGCTGAACGCCCGCAGCGATTACTATGGCGCCTTCGTGCAGGACGACTGGAAAGTCACCCCGCGGCTGACGCTGAACATCGGCCTCCGCTGGGATCTCGACACGCCCCGCTGGGAGCGCGACAACCGGCAGAGCGGCTTCGATTTCGCCAGGATCAATCCGGTGGCGGGCATCCCCGGCACGATCGTGTTCTCCGGTTTGGAGGGGCGCGGCAAGTACGCCCACGACATGGATACCAACAACTTCGGGCCGCGCCTCGGCTTCGCCTGGCGCGCCAGCGACCGGCTGGCCGTGCGCGGCGGTTACGGCATCGCCTACCATCCCGAATACAACAACGCCGTTCCCAACGCGACCTCGGCCGGCTTCGGCATCAACAACTCCTTCAACTCCCCCGACGGCGGGCTCACCGCCGCCTTCCAATTGAAGGACGGCATGCCGCCCACCAGCCGGGAACCGATTGGTCCCGCCTTCGGAGCCGTGAAGCCGCCCGCCAACCCGCGCACTGGCGCGGACTTTTTCCAGCAGAACCACAGGAACGGCTATGCCCAGCAGTGGAACCTGACGATTCAGCGGGAGCTGGCCGGCAATACCATGGTCGAGGCCGCTTACATCGCTAATGTGGGCCATAAGCTGGGCGGGCCGAACATCGACGTCAACATGGTCCCGCTGGTGAACGGGCGTGGTCCCGAACGGCAGAACCAGCAGATGCGGCCCTACCCGCACTTCAATAACATCACCCACATCAGTCCGCCCTGGGGCAACTCCACGTATCACTCGCTCAACCTCAAGGCGCAGAAGCGCTACTCAAACGGCCTGAACTTCCTCATGAACTTCACCTGGTCGAAGTTTCTCGACGACGTGGAAGGGGGCAACGAACTGGCCGGTAGCGAAGGCAACGGTTACACGCACCTCGAGCTGCGCAAACTTGACAAGTCGTATTCGGGAAGCGACATCCGGCTGCGCTATGTGGGCAGCACGGTGTACGAGCTGCCTTTCGGCCAGGGGCGGCGCTGGACGATTTCCAACCGCTTCGCCAACGCCATCGCGGGCGGCTGGGGCGTCAGCATGATCCTGGAGTTGCGCAGCGGCCCACCCTGGGGGGCCATCGAACAGACCAATCTGACCAATGCCTACTCGGCGGCGCAGCGGCCGAACCTCCTGCGCGACCCGGTCATCCGCGACAGCCGTTCGCGTGGCGACATGTTGTTGCGCTTCTTCGACACCTCGGCATTCCAGGCGCCCGGAAACGGCATCTTCGGCGACGCGCCGCGCTCGGTGGGGCCCGGACCTGGCTACGCCGCCATCGACGCCTCAATCCACAAGCGGTTCGCGATCCGCGACAACATCGGGCTGCAATTCCGCAGCGACTTCTACAATCTCCCCAACATGCCCAACTTCGCCAATCCGGCGGCCGTGCGGGGACGGGCGGATTTCGGCCGCATCGCGGCCATTTCGCCGGGAACGAGCGGGCGGCTGATCCAGCTCGGCGCGCGGCTGGAGTTTTAGCCGCGAAGAGCCGCGGCGGGCGGCCAGGCCGCACCCGGCAAGGAAGCGGCCGAACTAAGGCTTACACCCGGTTCTGCTTCTACGGGACGGACCCGATGATGGGTGAGGAGGCTCCGCATGCGAATCCCCGCCCTGATTCTGTCCGCACTCGCGGTGGCTTTGCCGGCCGCGGCCCAATCGCCGCTTTCGGCCCCTTTTGAAGCGCACAAGAAAGCCGTCGCGGCGGCATCGAAACGGATCGCGCCCGGCGCCGCGCGGGAAGCGGCTCCGGCCGCTGCCGCCGCAACCGCGGCCGGTGAACCGGACTGGCGTTTCGCGCACCCCTCGCCGGCCCTGCTGGCCGGCTTTGACGTCGCCGCGCTGCTCAACTCGCCGTTCGCCAAACTCGCCGCGGCGCAGGCCGCCGCGCAAATCGGCGCCCGCGGCGGCGCGGCTCCCGATTGGGACGCCATCCAAGCGGCGCTCTCCGAGATCGACCGCGTCGCGATCTCGCTGAAACCCGGAACGGCCCCGGACAAGATGGACGGACTGATCCTGCTCACCGGACGATTCGAGAGCGGCGCGCTCCGGCGGTTGCTCGAGCGCGCCCCGTCCCAGGCTGGTATCCGCTTCATCGGCTCCGGGACGGTTCTGCTCGGCGAAGAAGCCTCGACCCGCGCCGCGCTGGCCAGGATGAAACGCGCCGCGGCAGCCCCCGCTGCGGGAAGTCTGGCCGCGGCCGCGCTCGCCGCCGCCGGCTCGCATCTCTGGGCGGTGGGACGCACGGCCGATTTGTCCCGCGGACAGGCCAACCCGCAGGCGCGGCAGATGGCGGCCATGGTCGACAGCTTCTCGCTGGGCGTGACGCTCACGGACTCGCTGGCCGTGCGGCTGGCGCTCAACGCCTCCTCGCCGCAGGCGGCCGAGCA
>CAKZVG010000291.1 GCA_937921835.1 uncultured Bryobacteraceae bacterium
GTTTTGGGCTGCCAACCGGCGTGTTCGGGCGGGGCGATCACTTAGTAAAATCGCCGGCTTGTGCTTTCAGACCCAACGCATGGAAACCGAATCACCATGATTAGCAAGACCCCAGCTCACCCTTCATGATTCGGGATCGGAGCGATTGGCGGACCAGGGGCATTCGCCACCCGGGCGCCAAAAGCGCCGCCGCGAGTTCCGCCCCGCGATGCCGCTTGACCGCCCCGCCAGACCGAACGCACCGTTATCGGCGAACCATGAGAGCGCGCACCGTCACAACGATTCCTCGTTCCAGTGCGCACCGTGAACCGTGGCGCGGCGGTTTCACGCTCATCGAGTTGCTGGTAGTAATCGGGATCATCGGGGTGCTGGCCAGCATGTTGTTGCCGGCCCTGAGTCGCGGAAAGGAGCAGGCGCGGCTGATCCAGTGCGTCGGCAACCTCCATCAACTGGGGCTCGCGATCGAGTTGTACAAGGACGACCATCGCTCCCGTTTCCCGTCGGCCACCGCTTACGACACCGTGGACCCCGAGCATCCGGGCATCAAAAGCACCCTGCCGGCGCTGGGCGGGATGAATCCGCGCCGGCCATTCAACTTGGTCGTGCCGATGGCGGAGGCGCGGCCGCTGTACCCGTACGTAAAACCGTCCGCCGTGTATCGCTGCTTCCGGGACCGTGGCCAGCGCCGCCAGTTTTGTGCGCCCGCGCCGCGGCCGTTGAAGGAGTCGAACTGGGAGGCGCTGGGTTGCAGCTACCAGTACAACGGCGTGTTGCCGACCGTGCTCGAGGGGGGCGGCTTCCGACAGACGCCGGCCGGCAACCTGGCGGGCAAGCCGGAGTCGTTTGTCACCAATCCCTCCCTCTTCATCTTGATGTACGAGCCGCCGGCGCGCCTGTACGGGTGCCTCGGGGAGCTCCCGGAATGGTACCAGTGGCATTACTCGTCCGGCCGCAGCGACCTGGACGATCCGGCGTACGCGCGCCAGCAGTTCATCTCGGCCATCCTGTTCGCCGATGGTCGGTCGGCCTATCACAACTTCTCCCGATCGCTGTCCGGCGATCCGTATTTCCCCTACGAGCCGACCGCCAATTGGACCTGGTACGAACCCGCCGTCGGCGTGCGATAGTCCGCCCGTCACCATGCCGCAAAACACCGCCAAAGAACTGCACGTTCCCGTCAGCGGGCTGACGGGCCTCCACCAAAAGCTGGTGGCCGGACTGACCGCGTCGGGAGTGTCCGGCGCCGAGTTGAGCGAACTATTCGGGCGGGACGTGACCGCGATCTGCGTGAAATGCGGGATGACGGTGTCAGGCGAAGAACTGGCAACCGTCGCCCTCGCGGCTTCCGCGGAGGCGCTGTCCGAGCCCAAGCTGGCCCGCCTGCGCCAGGGGTACTGCGGGCGCAACGGCTCTGACTCGAACTACTACACGGTGCAGCTCGCCGCGAATCCCCAGGTGGACTGGGACCGCGTGCTGCTCGGACCGGCCGAGCCGGCGCCGGAACCCGAAACCGCGCCCCCAATCGAAGAAGAGCTGGCCGCCGGCGCGGCGAGGGAACGCGCCCGGCGACACCGCTGGTGGCGCATCGGGGTCGGCGTAGCGGCGTTGCTGATCCTGCTGGTGATTCGCCACGCGATGGAGGGCGTCCGCATTCCCTTGTTGCAACCGAAGATGGAGTACCGCACCAGCGCCCCGGTCCAGGTCGAGTAGCGCTTCCCAAACTCCCATGAACCGATTCCTTTCCTTCACCGTGCTCGCCCACTTCTGGTTGGCGGCCAACCTGATGCTAGCGGCCCGCGCCGCCGAGGCCCCACCGCTGCGTGTCGGCCTCGCGCAGGTGGACATCACCCCACCGCTGGGCATTCCGCTGGCGGGCTATTACCACGAGCGGGGCGCGGACGGCGTGCTGGACCCGCTCTTCAGCAAGGCGCTGGTCTTTGAGGTTCAGGGCCGGCGAGCGGCCCTGGTGGCGCTCGACCTCATTGCGGTGACCCGCAGAATTACCGAGCGCGCCCGTGCGGAGATCGAGCGCGCCACCGGCATCCCCGGCGCGCATGTGTTGATCGCCGCCAACCACGCGCACACCGGGCCGGAACTCGCGGAGCGTGGCCGACGCAGCTCCGACCTCGGAGGCGGCCATGAACTGGCGGTGAAATTCACCGAGGAACTGCCGGACAAAATCGCCGCCAGCGTGCGGCTGGCCAACGAACGACGCCAACCCGCCCAGCTCAGCGTTGCCTCAGCCCGGTGTGAGGGAATGACCTTCAACCGCCGCTACTTCATGAAACCCGGTGTTCCGACACCGAGTCCTTTCGGCGGGACAGACAAGGTCGTTATGAATCCGGGGCGCGGCAATCCCGGTATTTCCAAGGCGGCCGGTCCGACAGATCCGGAAATTCCGTTTCTGTCGGTTCAGTCTGTGGATGGTCGACCGATCGCACTTCTGGCCAACTACTCGCTTCACTATGTCGGCGGCGGCCGGTCGGGGGCGATATCAGCCGACTACTTCGGGATGTTCTCCA
>CAKZVG010000292.1 GCA_937921835.1 uncultured Bryobacteraceae bacterium
TCGCTGACGACCTTGCCCGCCGGAATCCGTCCCGGCCAGACCATGCACGACGGCATGCGGATGCCGCCTTCGAACAGCCCGGCCTTGAAGCCGCGGAAAGGAGCGTTGCTGCCGCCGCGATAGGGCTGCGCGGCGTAATGAGCGCGGACCTCCTGCGTGGCGCCGTTGTCGCTCTGGAAAAAGATCACCGTATTCTTGTCGAGTCCGCGCTCGCGCAATGTGTCCCGCACCCGCCCCACCGCGTCGTCCACCGCCGCCACCATGGCCAGGTGCATGCGGCGGTCGCGGTCCAGCGAGGCGGGAAAGCGGTCCACGTACTTGCGCGGCGCAATCATCGGATAGTGCGGTGCGCCAAAAGCCAGATAGAGCAGAAATGGCCGGCTGGAGGACTGCTGCCCGATAAACTCCACGGCCTTGCGCCCCAGCAGTTCGGTCTGGTATTCGGGATCCTCCCACACCTCCTGGTCGTTGTGCCACAGGTCGTGGAAGATCTGGGCCGTGCCGGACTGCTTGTAGTAGCGGTGCGAATAGAAGTCCGTCCATCCCGAGAAGAAACCGAAGAACTCGTCGAAGCCCTGCGCCCGCGGGCGGCTGTGGGCGGCGCTGCCCAGGTGCCACTTGCCCACCGCGGCGCTGCGGTAGCCGAGCCTCTTCAGCTCGCCCGGCAGGGTGATTTCGCCTTGCCGCAGGCCGGGCACGTCGAAGGCGGCGCGCGAATCGAGCACCAGGGCGACGCCGGTGCGTTGGGGGTACTTGCCGGTCAGCAGCGAAGCGCGCGAGGGCGAGCAGACCGGGGAATTCGTGTACCAGTCCGTGAAGCGCACGCCGGAAGCCGCAAGACCGTCGAGGTTGGGCGTGCGGGCGTCGGCGGCGCCGTTGAACCCCACGTCGCCGAAGCCCTGGTCGTCGGTGTAGATGATGACGAAATTCGGCCGGGAAGACTGCGCCCGCGTGGCCAGGGAAGCGCCCGCGGCGGCCGCCGATGCGAGAAAGGACCGTCTGTTCATTGTCTCCTGCCGCCTATGCTACCAGGCTCGACAGGTCGGCGATGAAGACCTGCCGCCGCCCCTCCGGAGCGCCGTTGAAGCAGGACCGCTTCCCGTCGCGGCTCCAGGCCGGGTGCGGGTCCAGGCGCAGCACGGAGGGATTGACTTGACCGAGCGCGAACATGTGCAGCACGGTCCGTTCCTCGCCGCGCCGGGTATCGATCAGCCGCAGCGCCGAGGAGCCGTCGGGCAGCGACATCGGCTCGCGCGGGTAGCTGTCGGTGAAGATGAAGCGGCCGGTCTTCTCATAGGCCGGATGCCCGCTGCCGAGGATCGATTCGCTGACCACCTGGAAATCGGAGCCGTCCCAGCCGAAGGTGCAGAAGCGCAGCTTATCCTTGGGCGTGAGATTCATCAACAGGCGCTCGCCCGAGGGCATCCAGTTGGGATGATGGCCGCCGCGCTTCCAGAGTTCCGGCGGAACGGCCACGCGGATGTCGGAGCCGTCGGTTTTGAACGTGGTGAGGATTCCGTGCTGATACCGGCCCTCTTCGCTCTCCGGATCCCGCGCGCGGACCACCTGCATGATGCGCGTCCCCTGCGGGTTGAACTTCGAGTGGAACAGGTGAAACGCCAGTCCCCGGTACATGTCCTTGTTGGGAAGCGCCTCGAAGATCGCCGCCAGGCTCACCAGCAGTCTCTTGCGGCCGGTGCTGGTGCTGGTGTGCCACAGGCCCTGGTCCTTGGCCGCGCCCGCGCCCAGCTTCAACCGGTGTTGGGGAGCGACCACGCAGCCATAGCCGTCCTGCACCCAGTTGATGAGATCGAGGTTGAAGCTGATGACGGCGGACTCGTCGGGCGCGATGTGATAGATGGGGCCTTCGAGTTCCTGGGCCTTGCCGGAGGCCCAATCCAGCCGGATTGCCACCGCGTGCCCGCCCGCCTTGCCGCTCTTGTCGTTGAAGTACAGGTGGCGGTCCGTGGCGCCCCACTGCAACTGCGCGCCGGTTTGCATGCCGAAGGCGGAAGTGGTGTAGACGGTCTGGATGGTGCGTTCCTGAAGATCGATGACGCACACATCGGCGGTGTCCTTCCAGTCCGGCTTGCGGTCCTGGAAGGGCAGCCGCAGCACAGCCAGGTAGCGTCCGGAGGGGCTGAAGGGGCAGACGTCGAAAAAGGTGTGTATGTAGAAGCCGTCGTCGGGCGTGACGCAGGTGACGGGAGCGAGCGTGGGCGTTTTGCGGTAGGGCCGGAAGTCGAACGCTCGCTTGCGGCGTTGGCGTTCCTGAGCGCGGACCCGGCCGGAAACGAAGGCGGCGCACAGTCCGGCGGCGAAGCTTCTGCGGTTCGTCGTCATGATCCTCCTCGCTCCGATTCTAGTATCCGTCTTGCTCGCGACGCCGGGTGAGCGAATATACTTGGAATTCAGGAGTAAGGAGTTCAGGCATGAACCGTCGTCGATTTCTCAACAGCGGCGCCGCGGCGCTGGCTGCTTCGGCCGCCATGGCCGCCGATCAAAAGCCCAAGCGGGTGGGGTTGATCGGCGCCGGCTGGTACGGCAAGGTGGACCTGCTGCGCCTGATTCAGGTGGCGCCGGTCGAAGTGGTGTCATTGTGCGACGTCGACAGAAAGATGCTGGCCGAGGCGGCCGAAATCGTCGCCTCGCGCCAGGCGTCGAAAAAGAAGCCGCGCACCTATGGCGATTACCGCAAGATGCTGGCCGAGAAGGACCTGGACATCGTGATCATCGGCACGCCCGACCACTGGCACGCGCTGCCCATGATCGACGCCGTGAAGGCCGGGGCCGACGTCTACGTGCAGAAGCCCATCAGCGTCGACGTCGTCGAGGGACAGGCCATGCTGGCGGCGGCGCGCAAGTACCAGCGCGTGGTTCAGGTGGGCACGCAGCGGCGCAGCACGCCGCACCTGATCGAGGCGCGGGACCGTTTTCTGCGCGAGGGCAAACTGGGCACCGTCGGCTTGGTCGAGATCTACAACTACGCGCAGCGCCGCCCGCGCAATCCGCCCGACACGGCGCCGCCGGATACGCTGGACTACGAGATGTGGACCGGACCCGCGCCCATGCGTCCCTACAACGAGATGGTCCACCCCGGAAGCTGGCGGTCGTTCCGCGAGTACAGCAACGGCATTGTGGGCGACATGGCCATCCACATGCTCGACATGGTGCGCTGGATGATGGACCTGGGCTGGCCCACTTCGATCTCCTCGACCGGAGGCATCCTGGTTCACAAAGAGGGCAAAGCCAACGTTTCCGACACGCAGACGGCGACCTTCGACTTCGGCGCCGTCAAGGTCGTCTGGCAGCACCGCCTGTGGGGCCATCCGCCCGACCCGCAGTACACCTGGGGCGCAACGTTCTATGGCGACCGCGGAACGCTCAAGGCCAGCGTGTTCCGCTACGACTTCACGCCGCTTGAGAAGGGCGCGCAGGCCATCCACAAGGACGTCGAATACGAACTCGAGCAATACCCCGAGGACAAGACCGAGCCGCGCCTGGAGAAGCACACCGCGCCCGCCGTCCGCCGCCACATGCAGGATCTGCTGGCCAACATCGCCACCCGCGGCAAACCGGTGGCCGACATCGAGCAGGGCTACATTTCCTCGGCGTGCTGCATTCTCGCCAATCTGTCTATGGACCTGGGCCGCAGCCTTCAGTGGGATGCGGCGAAGCAGCGGGTGGTGGGCGACGAGGAGGCCAACCGCCTGCTGGCGCGCCCCTACCGCGCGCCGTGGGTGCATCCGCATCCGGACCGGGTGTGAGGGGCGCGAGCGGCATGCGCGTAACGGTTGCCGGCTGCGGCGAAGCCTTCGACGAGCGCCTGCCCAACACTTCCCTCCTCCTGGCGGCAAACGGAGCGACGTTTCTGTTCGACTGCGGCTACAGCGTTCCGCCCGCGCTGTGGAGGATGGTGGAGGACCCGGAGGCGATCGATCTGATCTACCTCAGCCACCCGCACGCGGACCACTACTTCGGTCTGCCGGCGCTGCTGGGGCGGATGTGGGAGGACGGGCGCACGCGCCCGCTCACGATCCTGACGCAACCGGTGGTCATCGAACAGATCCGCGAGCTGCTGGAGACCGGCTACCGAGGCCTGGCGGCCCGGTTTCAATACGAAATCCGGTACCTGGCGGCCTCCGCGGGCGCGGAGATCGAGGCGCACGGCGCGGTGTTCCGCTTCGCCGCCACCACGCACCCGGCGCCCAACCTGGCGGTGCGCGCCGAATGCGGCGGCAAGACGTTCTGCTACAGCGGCGACGGCATGTTCACCCAGGAAAGCCGCAAGCTGTTCGCGGGCGCGGACCTGCTGGTCCACGAGGCCTTCGCCTTCGAAACCAGGCCCGGCCACGCCGGCATCGAAGGAGTCATCGAAATGGCCGGCGGGGAGGGCGTCGGCCGGCTCGCGCTGGCGCACATTTCCCGGCGCGTCCGGCGCGCCGAATGGGGGCGGATCGAACGG
>CAKZVG010000293.1 GCA_937921835.1 uncultured Bryobacteraceae bacterium
CGCGCGGTCGCGCAGGTACAGCAGCGGGAGAACCGTGAAAACGCCCCACCACGCGCCCGCCGAGAAAAGCGCCACCCGCACCGCGTGTCCGGTGCTGAGGCCAAGCGCGCCCGCGTTCTGCACCAGCGCCAGGTTGAGCGCCAGCAGCAGTCCGCCGCCCAGATACCCAATGCCCCAGCCTTTCGAGGAGACGTCGTCGCGCGCCTCGGGCGGGGCGATCTGCGGCAGGTAAGAGTTGTAGACCACGATGGAAGCGCCGAAGCTCAGGTTGGCGATGACGAACAGTAGCCCGCCGGCAAGATAATCCGCGCCTTCCACCAGATAAAGCGCCATGGTGGCCGCCGCGCCGGTATAAGCGAACAGCGCCAGCAGCCGCTTCTTGTGGTGGCTCGTGTCGGCAAGCGCGCCGGCCAGCGGTAGCAGCAGCACCTGGAGGATCACCGAGAACGAAATCAGGTAGCTCCACCAGGAGCGCGGGTCGACCGGGATGCCGAGCGGGTAAACGAAGCCGTCGGCGCCGGCCGCCGCCTTGGCCACTTCGGTGATGTAGGGCCCAAGCAGGACGGTGACGACGGTGGTGTAGAAGGCCGAGTTGGCCCAATCGTAGGCGTACCAGCCCCAGAACTCCGCGCGCCGGGTCTTCACCGCGCCGCCGCTCCCGGAGGCGCCTGCTCGCGGATCATGCGGCTGAGCGTGACGTAGTCCTTTTTGCCGTTGCCGAGAAGCGGCAACTTCGCGAGGTGCACCACGCGGCGCGCGGCCGCGAGCTCCGGCAGTCCGCGCGCCCGCGCGGCTTGCAGAAGCTGCTCGCGGCGCAGGCCGGAATCCTCCGACACCAGCACGATCAGGTCCCCGCGCCCCGGCTCCTCGACCGTCAGCGCGGCGTGCTGCGCGCGCGGCGAAACCGCCGCCGCGATGCTCTCGGCCACTTCGAGCGACACCATCTCGCCCGCCACTTTGGCGAAACGCTTCGCGCGTCCGCGAATGGTAAGGAAGCCGCGCTCGTCGAAGGAGACGACGTCGCCCGTGTTATACCAGCCCGGACCGAAAACCGACGACGGCGGTTCGATGCGCCCCGGGTCCTCGGCGCGCAGGTAGCCCAGCATGACGTTCGGTCCGCGCACGTGCAGGAGGCCGCCGTCCTCGATGCCGGCCACCGGCTCCAGCCGGGTCTCGATTCCGGGAAGCACCTGTCCCACCGAACCGGACTTATGCGCCATGTAGGTGTTCATGCTGATGACCGGCGCGCACTCGGTAGCGCCGTAACCTTCCGTGATCCGCACGCCGAACTTTTCAAAGTAAGTCTGCCGCACGTCCTCGCCAAGCCGCTCGGCGCCCGAACCAACGATGCGGATCCGCCGGAAGTCGTACGGGTGGGCGAACTTCGCGTAGTGCGCGAGAAAGGTGCTGGTGGCGAACATCACCGTGCAGTCGCGGTCAAAGGCCATTTCGGGCACCGTGCGGTAGTGCAGCGGCGACAGGTAAAGAAACAGCGGCGAACCGCCAAGCAGCGGCAGGAAGACGCCCACCGTCAGGCCGAAGGCGTGAAACAGGGGCAGCACGTTGAGCATCTTGTCGCGCGCCGTCAGGTCCACCACGGCCTTGAGCTGCGCCACGTTGGCCAGGATGGCGCCGTGGCTCAGGACGACGCCCTTCGGTTTGCCCTCGGAGCCGGAGGTGAAGAGCACCGCGGCCGGGTCCTCGGGACGTGCGCGCCGCATGGCGCGGCGCGGGAACCGGAGCGCGAAGGCCATCAGCCAGAGCTTGTCGCGCAGGTTGAAGAGCGGGCGCAGGTCCTCGAGGTAGACCAGCCGCACTCCTTCGAGGCGGCGCGCCGTTTCGCCCAGCCGGGCGCGCTCGAGAAAGGCGCGCGAGGTGAACACCACCTTCAACTCGGCCATGCGGCAGGCGTTCCGCATCGCATCCAGCCCGGAACTGAAGTTGAGGATCGCCGGCACGCGCCGCATGGCAATCAGCCCGAACAGCAGCGCGACCGTGGCGCTCACGTTGGGCAGCAGCACGCCCGCGCGCTCCCCCTCGGCGGTGAATTTCGACGCCAGGCGCCCCAACGCCAGGCTGGCCTTCAGGATCTTTCCATAAGTCTGCGGCTCGAAGCGGACGTCTTCGAGCATTTTGCGCCGCCGTCCGTGAAGTTCGATGGCGCTGATCAGGGCCTCGAAGAGGGTGGTGCGCGGACGCGCCTCGAACGCCGAGCGCTCCAGAATCCGCCGCATCTGTTCGCTGGCCAGCCGCCGCCGCTCGCGCGCCGTGGGCGCCTCGGGCATGGTGATGCGCGACGCCTCACCGACGGTGAGCGTGATGCGCGGGAACAGCTTCCTCGGGAAATCGCGCCCCATGCGGCTGAAATAGGTGTGCACGGCGCCCTCGATGCGCACCGGGACCACCGCGGCGCCGGTGCGCGCGGCCACGAACGCCGGCCCGTCGTACATCTTCATCAGGCTGCCGGTGACCGTGATGCGCCCTTCCGGGAAGATCATCACCGGCCTGCCGGATTCGATCAGGCGCAGCACGGATTTCATCGCCAGCGGGTTCGCCGCGTCGACCACCGCGTAGGGGAACGGCTTCATCAGCAGCTTCACGTACCAGTGGCGCGCGATGGTGCTGTGCAGCAGCCACACGGGTTTGACGGGAAGGAACGCGCCCAGCAGCGCGCCGTCGAGGAACGATTGATGATTGGCCACGATCAGCAGCCGCTCGTGGCGCCCCAGGGCGCCGCGCACCTGGACGCGGAACAGCAGCCGCAGGACGACGCGCGCCACGAACGCGATCATCTACATCACCGGGCCGATGCGCCAGGGCACGAACTCGCGGTGCCCCAGCCGCTCGGCGCAGGTCTTCTCGCCGGAGGCGGCGCGCAGCACGCGCTCGAGAATCTCGCGCCCGACTCCGGCCACGGTCGCTTCGCCGTCGGCGATGCGCCCGGCGTTGACGTCGATGTTCTCCTGCATCCGGCGCCAGGTGGCGCTGTTGCTCGACACCTTGACCACCGGCACGGTGGGGAAGCCGATGGCGCTGCCGCGCCCGGTGGTGAAGGCGATGACATTGACGCCGCCCGCGGCCAGCCCGGCCAGCGACACGGGATCGTAGCCGGGCGTGTTCATGAAGACGAAGCCGGGCGAGGCGATTCGCTCGGCGTAATCGACCGCCGCGGTCAGCATCGAGGTGCCCGACTTGGCGGCCGCCCCGAGCGACTTCTCGAGAATGTTGGTAAGTCCGCCGTCCTTGTTGCCGGGCGACGGGTTATCGTTGAAGCTTTCCCCGAACCGCGCCAGATAGGCCTTGTACGAGGCGATGAAGCCCAGCAGCTTCTCGGCCACCGCCCGGCTGCGCGCCCGGCGCACCAGCAGGTGCTCGGCGCCCACGATCTCGGGCGTCTCCGCCAGCACCGCCGTCGCGCCGAATCCGGCCAGCAGATCCGAGCACACGCCGAGGGCGGGATTGGCCGTGATGCCGGAAAAGGAGTCCGAACCGCCGCAGTTCAATCCCAGCACGATGCCGGAGGCGGGAACTTCGGTCCGCTTTTCCTCCGCCGCGCGTTCGATAAAGCGGCGGATCTCCCGCCGCGCGGCCTCGACCGCGGCGCGGGTGCCTCCGCTCTCCTGGAGCGTCAGCCCGGCCAGCCGGCCGCGGGTGGCGCCGGCGCTCAGATACCTTCCGATCTGGTTGACCTCGCAGCCGAGACCTACCAGGATGCCGGC
>CAKZVG010000294.1 GCA_937921835.1 uncultured Bryobacteraceae bacterium
GGGCTGCGGCCGCGGCGGCTCCAGGATTTCACCGGGCAGCCGAAGCTCAAGGAGAACCTGTCGATCGCCATCGAGGCGGCGCGGCAGCGCGGCGAGGCGATGGATCACGTGCTGCTTTACGGCCCGCCGGGGCTGGGCAAAACCACGCTGGCCACTATCATCGCCGAGGAACTCGAGGTCGCCTTCGACCAGACCTCCGGGCCGATCCTGCAAAAGAAGCTGGATCTGACGGGCATCCTGAGCAACATCCGGCTGAGGCAGGTGTTCTTCGTGGACGAGATTCACCGCCTGCTTCCGGACGTGGAAGAGATGCTCTACTCGGCGCTGGAGGATTTCCGGGTCGATATTCTGATCGGTTCCGGACCGGGCGCGCGGACGCATTCGCTGCCCATCCCGCGTTTCACGGCCATCGGGGCGACCACGCGGCAGGGGCTGGTGAGCGCTCCGCTGCGCGGGCGCTTCGGGCTGGTGCTGCGGCTGAACCACTACGACGAAGCGGATCTGACGCGGATCGTCACCCGTTCGGCGGGCTTGCTGGGGGTGGAGATCGACGCCGCGGGCGCGGGCGAGATCGCGCGCCGTTCGCGGGGCACGCCGCGCATCGCCAACCGGCTGTTGCGCCGCGTGCGGGACTATGCGCAGGTGCGCGCCGGCGGGCGGGTGACGCACGAGGTGGCGCGGACGGCGCTCGATCTGCTGGAGGTAGACCGCTTCGGGCTGGACGAAATCGATCAGAAGATCATGCTGACGATTCTGGCCAAGTATGGAGGCGGTCCGGTGGGCCTCAACACTATCGCGGCGTCAATCGACGAGGAAGCGGATACGATCGAGGAGGTCTACGAGCCGTATCTGATGCAGCTCGGCTTTATCGACCGCACCCCGCGCGGGCGAGTGGCCACCGAGCGCGCTTTCGAACACTTCCAGATCCCGCGGCGGCCGCCGGCGGGCGGTTTTCAGGGCAACCTGTTCTGATGGCGAAGACCGCCTATCTGTCGCTCGGCTCGAACGTGGGAGAGAGGGAGAAGCACCTTGAAACCGCGGTGTCGCTGCTGGCGGGGCCGCGGCTGAGGGTGCTGCGCGTCTCGCCGGTGTATGAGACCGAGCCGCGCGACCTGCCCGGGCAGGGCATGTTCCTCAATCTCGTGGTTGAGGCCGAGACGGAGCTTTTCCCGCGCCAGTTGTTGGAGCGGGCGCAAGCGGTGGAGCAGCGGCTGGGGCGCGTGCGGCGCGTGGCCAAGGGGCCGCGCACGATCGATGTCGATATCCTGCTCTATGGCAACTCCGTCGTGGACGCGCCGGACCTGGTGATTCCCCACCCGCGAATGCACGAGCGCCGCTTCGCGCTGGAGCCGCTGGCCGAGTTGGCGCCCGGGTTGCGGCACCCGGTGCTGCGGCGCACGGTCCGGGAACTGCTGGAAGCGGTCCGCGATCAGCACGCCCGGCGGGTGGCGTTCCGCATCGAGCCGTAGGGAACCGCCTGGCCGCGGCCCTCGTATTTCCTTGGCGATGCCGCTGCTCAAGGATTTCCGCTTTGCCGCGCGGATGCTCGCGAAGAACAAGGGCTGGACCGCGGTGGCGGTGCTTGCGCTGGCGCTGGGGCTGGGCGCCAACATCGCCATCTTTTCCACCGCCGGGCTGATGCTCTGGCCGCCGCTACCTTACCCGGAGCCGCGGCAGCTTGTCTTCCTGCCGCAGACCAACGCCGAGCGCGGTTTCACGCGCGCGGCATCGAGCCTGTTGGACGCGCGCGACTGGGGCGAGGCGAACTCGATCGCGTCCTATGCGTCCTTCCGTACGCGGCCCATGGCCGTCACCGGACTGCATGAACCGCAACACCTGCCGGCCATGCAGGTCACGCCCGGATTCTTCGAGACGCTGCGCGTGTATCCCGCGCTTGGCCGCGTCTTCAGCAGGGACGAAACGCCGGAGAGCGAAGCGCGGGTGGCCATCATCTCGCATGAACTCTGGCAAGGGATGTTGCGCGGCGAGGCGCCGCTCGGCCGCGAAATCCGCCTGGACGGGCGCAACTACAGCATCGTGGGCGTGATGCCCGCGGGCTTCCGCTTTCTCTACGAGCCGCGCGACGTGTGGGTTCCGCTGTCGCTTCCGGCGGGCGAACGGGAGCGCGGCTGGCGCGGACTGAACGCGATCGGGCGCTTGAAACCGGGCGTCACGCCCGCGCAGGCGGCGGCCGAGGTGCGGGCGATCTCCGAGCGGATCGAGAGGGAGGATCCGAAGCACGGCAGGGGATGGCGCGGGGACGTGCGGCCGCTGAGCGAGTACATGCTGGGAACCGGTGCGCGAGCCGCCGCCGGGACGATGTTCGGCGCAGTCGGATTCGTCCTGCTGATCGCCTGCGCCAACGTGGCCAGCCTGCTGCTGGCGCGCGGGACGCAGCGGCGGCGCGAACTGGCGCTCAGAGCGTCGCTCGGCGCCACGCGCGGCGCGCTGCTGCGGCTGCAACTGGCCGAGAGCGTGCTGCTCTCGCTGGCAGGCGGGGCGGTGGGAACGCTGTCGGCGGTGTGGTCGATCCCTGCTCTGAAGACGCTGGCGCCGCCCGAGATGCTGTTGTTTGAAAGCGCCCGCCTGGATTGGAGCGCGCTGGGATTCGGGCTG
>CAKZVG010000295.1 GCA_937921835.1 uncultured Bryobacteraceae bacterium
TGGCCGAGGAGTTGTTGGTCTCCACCTTGAACTCCTGGATCGTGTCCAGCCCCGGGGGCCGGCCCTGCAACCCGCCGGTGTCGCGGTTGACCAGCGCCGCGCCGTCCTGCACATACTCAAGCGCCGATTCCCGCAGGCCGAAGGTGCGCTGACCCTCGATGCCGGGAATGGTGAGGTTTACCAGGCTGTTAATGAAGCGCCCGTTGAGCGGCAGTTGCTCGATGCGGCTGCGCTCAATCACCTGGCCTAGCGTGGGCGCGGACTCGATGGTCAGCGGCGTCACGTCGCCCGCCACAGTGACCTCAGTCACCGTCGCCCCCAGCTTGAGCGCCGGTTCGACCGCCGCCACCTGTCCCACCTGAAGCAGCAGTTCGCCTTCCCAGGACTGAAACCCCGCCGCCTCAACCGTAAGCTTGTAGGGGCCGATGGGAAGCGCGGCCATCACAAACAGCCCCGCCTCGCTGGTGGTGGTCTCGCGAAGGCCCGCCGTGGGCAGGTGCAACGCCTTCACGCGCGCCTTCGGAATCACGGCGCCCACGGGATCCTTCACTGTGCCCTGGATGGTGCCCGTTCCCGACTGCGCCCAGAGAGAGGCGAGGGAACAGAAAAACAAAAATGCGAACGGTTTGCAATTAAACATACCCACCTTCCGCTTTCACCCGAAAGCCGACGGAAAGAGTATATATCAAGCTGCGTTCGGCTGGCCAGTCCGCGCGGCGTCACTCCGCGACGAAATACATGAGCTTGTCGCGGAACTGCCGGGCGCGGTCGTTGTCGGGCGAAATCACAAGGATGGTGTCGTCACCGGCGATGGTGCCCACCACTTCCGCCCAGTTGGCCTGATCGATCGCGATGGCGAGGGAGTTGGCGTGGCCGGGCGCGGTGCGCAGCACCACCAGGTTCTGCGCCAGGCGGATATCCTGCAAGAATTCGGCGGCGACGGTGGCCAGTGTCGGTCCGGTTGGCTCGGGCATGATCTGCCGGTAGCCGTCCTGGGTCTTCACCAGGCCCAACTCGCGAATATCGCGCGACAGCGTCACCTGCGCGGCGGGGATGCCCACCGCCTTGAGTTCGCTGGCCAGTTCGTCCTGCGTATGCACGTTCCTGGTGCGGATGATCTTCAGTATTTGTGCTTGCCGGTAATTCTTGTTCATGCGCGCATCCTTTCCAGACGCCGGGCGGCTTCCTCCAGCGCTGCCCGCACCGCCTCGGGTCCCGTCCCCCCGGGAATCTCGCGGGTCTTCATCCCTTCGCGCGGGCGCAGGAGGCGCACCATGTCCGCGCGGAACTCGGGAGCGAACGCCGCCAGATCCTCGCCGGTCCAATCCGCCGGTTTTTTCCCGCGCCGCACGCTGTCGAGCACCAACGCCCCCACAATCTGGTGCGCGCGGTGAAAGGGCGTGCCGGCGCGCGCCAGGGCCTCGGCCAGGTCGGTGGCCACCACCCAGCTTTCTTCCGCCGCCGCCTCGGGCCTGGCCGGCAGCAGCCGAGCCGACTCCACCACCACGCGCGCCATTTCAAGCGCGCCGGCCAGTTGGTCGGCCGCCTCGAACAGCGGTTCCTTGTCCTCCTGCATGTCGCGGTTATAGGTCATCGGCAGGCCCTTCAGAGTCAGGAACAGCGAGGTCAGGGCGCCGAAGACCCGGCCGCACTTGCCGCGGATGAGTTCGAGCGAATCCGGGTTTTTTTTCTGCGGCATCAGGCTCGATCCGCTGGTCACGGCGTCGCTCAACTCCAGCCAGCCGAACTCCTCGCTCGAATAGAGGATCCAATCCTCGCTCAACCGGCTCAGGTGGAGCATCACGCACGAGGCCGCGTAAAGGTAGTCGAGCGCGAAATCCCGGTCGGCGGCGGCGTCCATGCTGTTGCGGCTGAGCGAGGCGAAGCCCAGCTCCCGCGCCACGGCCTCGCGGTCGAGCGGAAAAGCGCTGCCGGCCAGCGCGCCCGAGCCGAGCGGCAGGACGTTGGTACGGCGCAGGGCGTTTTCCAGCCGCTCGTGATCGCGGGCGAACATCTCGAAGTAGGCCAGCAGATAGTGCGGCCACAGCACCGCCTGCGCCCGCCGCAGGTGGGTGTAACCGGGAATCACCGCGTCCGGGTGGCGGCCGGCCAAGTCGACAAGCGCCGCCATCAGTTCTACCAGCAGCCTCTGATCGCGGCGGATCTCCTCACGGAGCCACAGCCGCGTGTCGAGCGAAACCTGCTCGTTGCGGCTGCGGCCGGTGTGGATCTTATCCGCCAGTTCGCCGGTCTTCTCCTTGAGCTTGCGGATGACCAGGGTGTGCACGTCCTCATCCGCCGCGCCCGCGAAAAAGGCCTCCGAGCGCGATTCCTCGAGCAGCTCCTCGAAGGCCGCAACGATCCGTTCGCGCTCGCCGGCCGAGAGGATTCCGGCACGTTCGAGGGCGCGCGCGAAGGCCTGGGACCCGCGGATGTCGGCTTCCGCCAGCCGCCGGTCGAAGTCGAGCGAGCCGGAGAAGCGCTCGAAGACCTCCGAAGGCCCGCTTTCGAAACGGCCGCCCCAGAGCTTCATGGCGCTACGCCCGGCCCTCTTTCGAAGCCCTCACCTTGATGGGCAGCCCGATGAGGTTGATGAAGCCGAGCGCGTCCTTCTGGTCGTATTCGGCGCCCATGGTGAAACTGGCGATGTTCAGCGCGTAGAGCGAATTGGGCGACTTGCGGCACACCGGCTGCACGTTGCCCTTGTACAGGCGCAGCGTCACTTCGCCGGTGGTGTTGGCGCTGACCTCCTCGAAGAAAGCGTCCAGCGATTCGCGCAGCGGCGTGAACCAGAAGCCGTTGTAGACCAGTTCGGCGTAGTCGAGCGCCAGCTTCTGTTTGTAGTGCAGCGTCATGCGGTCCAGCGTCAACGCCTCCAGTTCGCGGAACGCGGTGGTGATGAGCGTGCCGCCGGGCGTTTCATAGCAGCCGCGCGACTTCATCCCCACGAAGCGGTTCTCTACCAGGTCGATGCGCCCCACGCCGTGCTCGGCGCCGATGCGGTTCAGCGTTTCGAGCAGGCTGACGCCGGAGACGTGGTGTTGGCCGTTGACCGAGACCGGGCGCCCCCTGTCGAAGCCGATGGTGACGTCGGCGGGCGTGTCGGGAGCGTCCTTCGGGCTGCGGGTGAGCACCCAGACGTCGTCCGGCGCGGGGTTGGCCGGATCCTCGAGCGCGCCGCCCTCGTGCGAGATGTGCCAGATGTTGCGGTCCCGGCTATAGATCTTGGCCGAGGTCTGCGAGATCGGCACGTCGTGGGCGCGCGCGTACTCGATGGCGTCCTCGCGCGAGACGATCGACCACTCGCGCCAGGGAGCAATCACCTTGAGCTGCGGCGCGAGCGCCTTGTAGGTCAGCTCGAAGCGCACCTGGTCGTTGCCCTTGCCCGTGCAGCCGTGCGCCAGCCCGTCGCAGCCGGTGGCCAGCGCCACCTCCACCTGCTTCTTGGCCAGCAGCGGGCGCGCGATCGACGTCCCGAGCAGGTACTTGTGCTCGTAGACCGCGCCCGAGCGGACCAGACGCCAAAGGTATTCGCCGACAAACTCCTCGCGCATGTCGGCGATATGGACCTCGGAGGCGCCCGTCTTGAGCGCTTTCTGCTCGAGGCCCGTGAGCTCGTCGGCGCCCTGGCCGATGTCGCCGCATACGGCCACCACTTCGCAACCGTAGTTTTCCTTGAGCCAGGGGATGATGACGGAGGTGTCCAGTCCGCCGGAGTAAGCGAGAGCGACTTTCTTTGGTTTTTCCATAAATCCGGATTCCAGAATGATCAAGCAATCAACATCAACAGCAGCGCCTTTTGCGTGTGCAGCCGGTTTTCGGCCTGGTCGAAGACCACCGAGCGCGAGGTTTCGATCACCGAGTCGGTGGTCTCCTGGTCCCGTTTGGCGGGCAGGCAGTGCATGAAAACCGCCTCCCGCCGGGCTTTCGAGAAAAGCCTGTCGTTGACCTGGAAGGGCCGGAAGGCCTGGCGGCGCGCCTCGGCTTCGGCCTCCTGCCCCATGCTGGTCCACACGTCGGTGTAGACGGCGTGTGCGCCTCTCACC
>CAKZVG010000296.1 GCA_937921835.1 uncultured Bryobacteraceae bacterium
CCATCCAGGGGTTGTCCTGGTTCGGCGTGGTGTGGATATGCAACTGCCCCTTGCCGTCGAAGCCCAGCCACGCCCAGCCGCTGCCGAAGACGCCCAGGGCGGCGCGGGTGAACTGATCCTTGAAGTTGTCGAAGCTCTTGAATTGCTTCTCGATGGCCTTGACGAGTTCACCCTTGGGCACACCGCCTCCGGACTTGGACATCAACTGCCAGAAGAGCGCGTGGTTGGCGTGCCCGCCGCCGTTGTTGCGCACGATGGTGCGCACCGATTCGGGAAGCTTGTCGAGCCCCCGCATCATGTCCTCCAGCGTCATCTTTGCGAGCGGCGGGTGCGTGGCGGCGGCGCCGTTCAGGTTGTTGACGTAAGCGGCGTGGTGCCGGCCGTGGTGGATCTCCATGGTCTTGGCGTCGATGTGCGGCTCGAGAGCGTCGGCCGGATAAGGCAGCGGGGGCAGCGTGAACGGACCCTTCGCGGGGGCCTGCGCGCGCAAACTGCCCGAGAGCGCTGCGCTCCCGGCAAGCGCGGCGGTGCGGAACAAATCTCGTCGTGTGGTCAAGTCTGTAGCTCCTCGGGTTTAAGAGTGCGGAAAGATGGCGCGTACCGCTCTCGAAAGCTACAGATGATTACGCCCTCGTGCTGGCTGCGGGAATCTTGCGCAGCAGGTCTTCCATTTCGCCGCGATTTTCGCTCCCGATCGTGAAGCAGTCCACGCAGTCCAGTCCCAGGGCGTATTGCAGGCACTCGTCGGCGCGGTTCCTGAGCCGGCCGGCGCCGAAGATTTTCATTCCGATTACGCCCTTGCCGGCGGCTTTCATCTCCCGCAGCACCGGGAGCACCACCTCGGGCCGGCCGTCCATAGCCACGCCGGCGGGATTGATGCGCGCCAGGTCCACCTGCACCCAGGGCGTGCGCGCGGCGGTCTTCAGCGCCTCCAGGGTGTGGCAGGAGACGCCGTGCGTCTTCACCAGGCCCTTCTCGCGCGCTTCCGAGAGCACCGCCATGGCGCCCTTCTTGCGCTCCGGCCAACTGGCGTCCATCATGCAGTGCAGCAGGACGATGTCCAGGTAATCGGTCCCTAACTCGCGCCGGAAGCGGTCCAGATCGTCGCGCATCTCGCGTTCCGTGGAGGCGTGGGTCTTGGTGAGGATCACCACCTTATCGCGCGGCACCGCCTTGAGCGCCTCCTTCAGGTGCGGGTGCGTGCCGTATTGATCGGCCGAATCCCAGAAGGTGACGCCCTGATCGAAGCCCGCGCGTAACAGGTCGGCGAATCCCTTGAGCCCCAGTTTGCGGGTCTGGTTCGAGCTGCCGCCCACGCCGTTGGTGCCCGTGCCCATGGCCAGACGCGTCACTTCGAGGCCCGTGGGACCAAGCTTCACGCGGTCTGTAGCCTGCTTCCTGGCGCCCGCGAAAAGGTGGTATGGAAAGGCGTTGAGCGAGACGGCGCCCGCGGCAAAAGCGGTCCGTCCAAGAAACTCCCGGCGGTGGATCATCATATTTGAGACTCCAGAACAGGAAACTTGATCCCAAAATAGCACAGCGCCACCGGCCGCGGAGACGCCGGCAATCGGGGTCTGGTTATCCGGAATTGGCGTTCTTATTTCGCGACGGTTACCTGAACTCCCCGGCGCGTTTTCTCCATCCACTCACGCCAGCGGCGCTCTTTCAATTCGTTGAAAATCTCGGACCGTACTTCCGAAAACGGCTTCACGCCCGCGTCCTCGATCCGGAAGATGTAAAATCCGTTGGAGAGCCGGACCGGGCCCGCGATCTCTCCCTTGGAGGCTTTGAACAGGGCCTGCTTCACCTCGTCGGGGTACTTGTCGGAAGCCTGGATGACGCCGAAGTCGCCGTCCTTGGAAGCCGAATCGGCGTGTTCGGAGTGCTGTTTGACGAGCGCCACGAAATCCTGGCCGGCGCGCGCGGCGGCCGCCACTTTGTCCGCTTTAGCCTTGGCTTGCGCCTCGCTGAGCACCGGCCGGGCGCCCTTGGGCTGCCTGGCGGGCGGGTCCTCGCTGAACGGGATGTAGATGACCTTGGTCTTGGCCCAGGCGAAGGAGTTCTTGTTCGCTTCATAAAACGCGGTCTCATCGGCGATCGTCACAGGGTTCTCCTGGTAAGCCAGGTCGAGCCGGGCTTCGGCCAGGATCGACTGGCGCATGAGCCGGATGCGATCCTGGTAGGGGGACTTCTCGTGAAGCTGGGCCGCCTCGGCCTCGGCGGCCAGCTTGCGCATGAAACCGTAGTAGCGCAGCAACTCCTCCGTATTGTTTTGGAGCGTGGACTGCAACTCACGGGGCGAGCCGGCCAGCACCAACTGCAACTCGCTCATTGTAACCGGAACTCCGTCGACGGTGCCGGCCAGCACCTCGCCGGATTGCGGGGAAGAGGCTGCGGGCGGCTGCGCGCCTAGGGCCGCGGCGGCGCAGCCAAGCAGGAGGAAACGGATCGCTGTCATGTTCACTCTTCATTTCAGCAGAGACCGCGCCCCGTTTCCAGTGAGGCCGTCGCGGAACCCTACTTCGGGGACCCGGACCGTTGCAGCGCGGACAGCCACGCCGCCACACGCGCGTGGTCGGGCGGGCTGGTTTTTAAGTATTGGCGCAGTTCCTCGGCGGCCGCATCGCGGTCGCCGAGCGCCGCGAGCAGGTTGGCCGCCGCCAGCCGGGCCTGAGGCAATCCGGCGGCGGCGCGGCGGAAATGGCCGATCGCCTCGACCGGCTGCCTGCCCTGATCCCGCAGCGCCAGAGCGAGCACGTAGTGCAGCTTGGGCGCGCCGGGTCCAAGCTCGAGCGCGCGGCGGGCCGCGGCTTCGGCTTCCGCCGGCCGCCCCGCCGCCACCAGCACGGCGGCCAGGTTCCCCTGCACGATGGCGTCACGCGGGTCCAGCGCCAGCGCCATACGAAGGCTCCTTTCGGCGCCCGGAAGATCGCCGAGCCGCAGCCGGCACGATCCCAGGTTGTTGTGCGCCTCCAGATACGCCGGATCCATCGAAACCGCCTTTTCGAAATGCTCCGCGGCGCGCCCGTACTCTCCCCGTTCGAGGGCGCGCGAGCCCTTGACGTATTCGGCCGCGGCCTTGCGCGGCGGCCGGTGCCGCAGCCGCGCCAGCGAAACCACGCCCGACACCGGGCGCTCCCGCCGCACCTCCCGGAGCCGGATCTGGAGCGGCGCGGCGGCCGGGCCGCTGATGGTCACGAAGTCCTGCGCCAGCGGTTCACCGTGCGCATCGGTGATGCGCAGTTCATAGCGCCCCGGTTCCACCGCGCGGAACTCGAACTCCCCGCGATGCACGGTCACGCGCTGGCGAACTGCTCCCTGCTCGGCCAGTTCGGCGTACAGTTGGGCTTCGTTATGCGCGCCGCCCAATCCCAGGATTTCGCCTGTCACCAGGGGCACGCTGGCGGCCCACAGACCGGCGGCCAGGATGAGGACGCCGGGGGATACACGAAGAAACAACTTCAAAACACACTCCTCCTGAGGAAAGTTTTGTTTGATTCTCGCCGGAGAGAAGCTAAATCAGCGTGGATGGGAAGTACTGCGGAGTCACTTTAATCATAGCGTATCGAAATGAAACGCGTGTGACTGGGGCATGAAAATGCCCACCGCTACTACTCGCCCAGTAAGTGTAATATCACCCGTCGGCGATGATTTCCGGCGCGGTGCTCGAACAGGTAGATCCCCTGCCAGGTTCCGAGCGCCATGCGCCCGTCGATCACCGGGACGCTCAGTTGCGTCTGCGTGAGCGCCGCGCGGATATGGGCGGGCATGTCGTCGGGTCCTTCGATCACGTGCCGGTAGAGGCGGCTGTCTTCCGGCGCCAGACGGCTGAAGAAGGTGCCGAGGTCGTGGACCACGTCCGGATCGGCGTTCTCCTGAATCAACAGAGACGCCGAGGTGTGCGGAACGAACAGGGTGAGCAGGCCGTTGGCCGCTCCCAGTTCGCGCAGCCACGCCGCCACCTGACCGGTAAACTCGTAGAGACCTTTGCCGCGGGTTTGCAGGTGAAGAACATAGCTGGCTTGCTTCATGCGGGGCGTGACTTCCAGGATAACCCAAGATCCTCCCGGACGCGCGGGGCGGGAATACCCCTGCGCGCCGAGAGCGCCGATGCCCGGGCGGCGCGACCATGTCCGTGGGGGCGGTGGGAGTTCAGCAGCCAGGCGGCTTGCTCTTGGACCGCTCCTCGCGTTCGGCGCGCATCTTTTCGTACTCGGTGCGCTGCGCGGGGTCCAGAATCGCCCGGATGCGCTCGACTTGCTCGTCCTGGATGGACTTCATCTCCGGTTTGTAGCGCTCGCGGACTTCGCGCCAGCGCTCGCGCGTCGCGTCCAGGATGGCGTTCAACTCCTCAACCTGCTGCTCGTTCAGCTTGAGCCGGTTCCGCATTTCGGTCACGTACCGGACGCGGTAGTCTTCGGAACTGCGCGCGCGCGCCGCGTTCACCGAAGAGGCCGAGTAAAGCCGGTAGCCGAAGCCGCCCACTAGGACCCCGCTCAGGAAAACCAGCGCCACGTAAACCGCCGCCGTCGCCTTAGAAGGCCTCATAATCGCCTCCCGCCGGGTGCGCGATCTCCAGCAGAGCCGGGTGCTGGGGAACCGACTCCTCGGACAGCACGTCGAGATAGGTCGCCGAGTACACGGGAGAGGACTGGAACCACGGTGACGCGACGTAGCTTGCCATTAACAGCGTCAGGGCCACCGCCGCGGTGACCAGCCCCTGAGCCAGGCGGCGGAACGCCAGGGTAAACCGGCGCCGCTCCTCGATCTTGACCCAGATTCCGGTAGTGAAGCCCGGGGACAGCCCGGGCGGGGGGCAGGCGTCCCGGTAGGCGGCCAGCAACCGGTCCAGCCGCGCATCCAAATCGCCCTGCGATTCGAAGCTCATATCGCCTTCGCGCTCCCTGCTTTCGCCGCCTCCTGCCCCGCGCCGGAGCGGGCGAAAGCCTTCAGAACTCTCTGCCGGGCCCGGAACAGCCTCACTTTCAGGGCGTTCTCCTTCACCCGGTAAATCTTTTCAAGCTCCTTCAAGGACAAACCTTCCACTTCCTTCAAGGTCAGCAGAACGCGGTCCTCTTCCGACACCGCACTAAGCAGCGAATTCACCAACTCGCGCACCTGACTCCGGCGGCGGGATTCGTCTTCCTCGCGCGTACTGGCATCGGCGTCGGCGAGCAGCACCTGCTGCTCGGAAAAATCCGCCATGCGGTGCTCCCGCCGGCGGCGCTGCCGCCGCAGGTAGTCGTACGCCGCGTTGACCGTCAGCCGGTACAACCACGGTTCGAACACCTCCGGGGTCCGCAACTGGTCCAGCGAAAAGTACAGCCGGACAAAGACTTCCTGGCCGACGTCCTCCACGTCTTCCGGCCGGCCGATGAGCCGCGCGATGGTGCCCAGGATGCGCTTCCGGTAAGCCTGGACAATCTCGTTGAAAGCGACATCATCACCGCGCTGTGCCCGTTCGATTCGATCATGTTCGACCAGCATGCGCTCTTGACCGGCGCCCGGCCAGGATTCACTTCAACCCTGGTAGGAAGGCGTTAAGGCCCACAATCAGGTTACCAAAGCGGACGTCAGGGTGTCGGATTGCCCGCCGCTCCGCTCTGGCGCGCCCGGCCGGCGGGTCACCACTCACCGCGGGGAGCAGCGGCGGTCGAGCGGGCCGTCCCTCAGCAGCCCGGACCGCAGCGCTCCATTTCAAAAAATGAACTTCAGGCCCACGAATGCCCGGCGCGCGCCTTCGCCATCGAGCGTGCCCGTAACCCGCCCGAAGTTGCTGTTGGTTGGAACCGTATTGGGCGCGCTGAACAGGGGGTGATTGGCGATATTCTCGGCCTCGGCGCGCAGTTGCAGCTTCATGCTTTCGCGGACGGTGAAGTTCTTGAACAGGCTGACGTCC
>CAKZVG010000297.1 GCA_937921835.1 uncultured Bryobacteraceae bacterium
CGCACGCTGGCGGCGCTCGAAGCGCGTTTCCTGGCTACCGGCCACCCGCGCGGCTTGACCGCGATGTTTCTGCTTTGTCCCGGAGGGACGCCGGACCAGCCCGGCATTGAGCGCCTGGCCCACGAGGGGTTGCTGGCGCGGACCATCGGCGGTTCCTATCCCAACCTGCCTGACAGCCGCTTGCGGAAGATGATCGGGGAAGATCGCGTCGCGGCCTACAATCTGCCGGCGGGAATGATCTCGGCCTGGCACCGCGAGGTGGGCGCCGGACGTCCTGGCGTGTTCACGCGCACGGGTCTTGGCACCTTCGCCGATCCACGTCTGGAAGGAGGCCGCATGAACCGCGCCGCCGGCGCCGGCGTGGTTTCCCTGGTCAACCTGAACGGGGCCGAGTATCTGCACCTGCCCTCGTTCCCGGTGGACGTCTCCATCATCCGGGCGACCACCGCCGACGGCGCGGGCAACCTCAGCATGGAGGACGAGCCAGCGGCGCTCATAGCCTTCGCGCAAGCGGCGGCCGCGCGCGCCAGCGGCGGGCGGGTGATCGCGCAGGTGAAGCGCCTGAGCGCGCGGGGAACGCTGAAGCCGCATGAGGTGAAGGTTCCCGGGCCGCTGGTGGATGCGATCGTGGTGGAACCCGCCGCGCTGCAAGCGGGCGGCATCGCCTTCGATCCTTCGCTGTGCGGCGCGACGCGGCCGGAATTGCAGGCCGCCCTGCCTGGCTCGCCGGGAGAGCAGTGGATTGCCCGGCGCGCGCTCCAGGAAGTCGCCGCCGGCGACGTGGTGGTGCTGGGCTACGGGATCTCGGCCGTGGTGCCCTATCTGCTGCTGGCCGGGCGCCGTTTCGAGTCCGCGACGTTCACCATCGAGCACGGCTCATGGGGCGGACTGCCGCTCACGGACTTCGGCTTTGGTTCGAGCCGCAATCCGCTGGCGATCTTCGACGCCGTAAGCCAGTTCGACATGTTCCAGGGCGGATGTTTCAACACCGGCCTGCTCTCCTTCCTTCAGGTGGACGAGCGCGGACGGGTGAACGTTCACGGACTGGACGCCCGGCCCGCCCTGTCGGCCGGCATCGGGGGCTTCCTCGACATCGCCGCCAATGCCCCCAAGTTGGTCCTGCTGGGCTTCTTCACCGCCGGGGGCTTGAACGTCTCCGTGCGCGAAGGATCCCTCGCCATCGAGCGCGAGGGCACGATGAAGAAGTTCGTGCGCCGGCTGGACCACGTCAGCTACGACCCGGCCTACGCCCGTAACCGCGAGGTGCTCTACATCACCGAGCGCGCCGTGTTCCGCCTCGAGGACGGCGGCCTGGCCTTGACTGGGGTCGCGCCCGGCGCCGATCTCGAGTGCGACGTTCTGGCCCGGATGGAGTTCCTGCCGAAGCTGGCTTTGGCCCCGGATAGCACGCTGGTGGATCGCCGCTATTGAGGCGGTTCGGAAGGCTGCGGCGGCTCCGCGCGTCTGGGGCTGGCCACCCGCGTCCCTTCCGGGGTCACCGTGATCACCCGCACCTGGCCGCGCGGTCCGACATCCTCGACCGGTTGCCCGTTCACCCGCACGCTCATTCCGCCGGCGTTTCCGGAGAGGATCCGGATCTCGCCCGATCCCCGCACCACCCGGCTGTCGCCCGGCTGGAGCACGCGCGTAACAAGGTCGCGCCCGTCGGAGACGATGTTCACCCAAACCGGCTCGTTGGCGGTCACTTCGACGGTGATCGGGCCGCTGCCGAGCGGTCCCGGCGCGGCGGGCGGTTTCGGGGCCGGCGCTTCAGTGGGCGTTTCAGTGGGCGGAACGGAAGCTGGAACGGGTTCGGCGGCGGACGGCTTTGCCCCCTCGGGCGCTCCACTTACCGGCATCGCCAGCGTGCCGGGCGCCGCCGCCGGAGACTGCGCCGCCGGACCGGCGTCGGCGGGAACGGGCGCGGGAGCCGCGGCGGGGAGGGGTTCCATGGCCGGCGTGCGGGCGCGCTGCCACCAGCCGAACAGGCCCGCGCACGCGATGATGACCGCCAGCAGCACGATCGCGGAGCCGGGAATCCGGTTGGTCCGGCGCGCCGCGCCGGTCAGGATCGGCGGCACGTCAATGTGCGGAGGCGGAGGCGCGGGAACTTCCGGAGCGGCCTCCCCGCGCCCCAGCACTTCCCGGATTTCCTCGTCGAAGGCGGTCTCTTCCAGGCCGAGAGCGAGAGCGTACTGCCGGACGAAACTCCGGAAGAAAAACTTGCCGGGCAGGGAATCGACGTCGTCATTTTCGATCGCGCTCAGATAGCGCGCGTTGATCCGGGTGCGCGCGGCGACATCCTGGATGTCCAAACCCTGTTTGAGGCGCTCGCGGCGCAAGCGCTCGCCGAACGAAGGCATAGTGTTAAGGTCCGCGGCCCTGCCTGACGCTATAATACTACAGTCGGTGAAAGAGGACCCGGAGGAGACGATCTCGGTGATCGTCGTCAATTACGAGCGGTGTGATCTGCTGCGGGCCTGCCTGGATTCCCTGGCGGCGCAGCGCGCGCCGGAGTTCGAAGTCATCGTGGTGGACAACGGATCCCGCGACGGTTCGCCCGGCATGGTGGAACGCGAGTATGTCCCCCGCGCCCAGCCCAGGTTCAAGCTGATCCGCAACGCTTTCAACCGCGGCTTCTGCGCCGCCAACAACCAGGGATTCGCGGCCGCGCGGGGGCGCCTGGTCGCGCTGCTGAACAATGACGCCGAGGCTTCTCCCGGCTGGCTGAGCGCGCTGGCGGCGGCCTTCCGCGGCCGCCCGCGGGTGGGGATGGCGGCGTCCAAGATCCTGGTCTACGAGGACCCGCGGAGGATCGACAAAGCCGGACACCTGATCTATCCCGACGGGCAAAACCGCGGACGGGGATCGGGCGAGATCGACCGCGGTCAATACGACCGCCTGGAAGAGGTGCTCTGGCCCGACGGTTGCGCCGCCATGTACCGGCGCGACATGCTGGAGGAGATCGGCGGCTTCGACGAGGACTTCTTCGCCTACGCCGACGACGCGGAACTGGGACTGCGCGCCCGCATCGCGGGCTGGACTTGCCTTTACGTGCCGGACGCGGTGGTGCGCCACCACCGCGGCGCAACCTTGGGCGTCGCCTCAGGGCGGCGCATCGAACTCATCGAACGCAACCGTGTGCTGCTGGCGGTCAAGCTGTTCCCGCTGAGCCTGCTGGCGCTGAACCCCTGGTACTTCGCGCTGCGGCTGGCGGCGGGGCTGTGGGCGGGAGTGCGCGGACGGGGCGAGACACGCCGCTTCCCCGGCTGGCGGGGGAAGCTGCTGCTGGCGGTCTCGATCCTGAAGGGCGATCTGGCCGCCCTCCGCCTGGTGCCGAAGATGCTGCGCAAGCGGCGCGCCATCGCCCGTTCGAGAAAACTGAGCGCCGGCCAGGTGCGGGCGCTCATCGAGCGCCACCGCATTCCGCTCAAGACGCTCATGGAGCAGGCGATCTGAGGGAAAACGAGCAGCGGCTGGAGAGCATCGCAAGCAACGCCGCCCGGGGCTGCTGTCCCGCCTGCGGCTGCGCGGAGGCGCGCACCCTTTTCCACGCCACCGACCGGCTCTACCGGACCACGGATCGCGTCTTCGAGGTCGTCGAATGCGTGTCGTGCCGTCTGATCCGGCTCTCGCCCTGGCCGGAACCCTCCGAACTCGGCCGCTACTATCCGCCCAACTACTGGTTCGTGCCCGGGGACGCGCCGGCCGCGCGCCTCGAGCAAGTCTACCGCCGCTTCGTTCTGGGCGACCACGTGCGTTTCGTCCAGCGCGCGATCGCCAACGCCGAAACAGGCGGTCTGGTGCTGGATGTCGGCTGCGGCGGCGGGCTGTTTCTGCGGCTGCTTCAGGAGCAGGGCCACCAGGTGGCGGGGCTGGACTTCTCCTGTGACGCGGCCTGCGCCGCATGGCGGGCCAACGGAGTGCCGGTGGTGTGCGCCAGTCTGGCCCGCGCGCCGTTCCGGGAAGGGAGTTGCTCGGTGGTGACGATGTTCCATGTCCTCGAGCATCTCTATGATCCGGTCTCGTATCTTGAGGCCGCCGGCAGGCTGCTGCTGCCTGGCGGACGGCTGGTCGCCCAGGTGCCGAACGCCGCCTGCTGGCAGTTCCTGCTGCTCGGCGAGAACTGGAGCGGGCTGGACGTCCCACGCCACCTGCTGAACTTCAAGGAGCCGGATTTCCGGCGGCTCCTTGAGGAATGCGGCTTCGAGACCGTGCGCACGAAGCACTTCTCCTTGCGCGACAACCCCGCCGGACTGGCTACCAGCCTGGCGCCGGGGCTGGATCCGATGGCGCGCCGGATGCGGGGTGTGCCGGAGGGACCGAAGCTCAGGCTGTGCAAGGACCTGGTGTATTTCGGCCTGGTGCTGGCCGCGGTTCCTTTCACGCTGCTCGAGGCGGCGTGCCGCGCCGGGTCGACCGTCATGGTGGAGGCGCGCAAAAAGCAATGACGCATCGCGCCTTGCTGCCGCGGCTGCCGCGCTTCCTGCACCGCTACCTGCTGGCCTTCGAGGCGCGGATCGAGGATGAAGTGGCGGAGTTCGCCGCGCGCCTGCCGGCCGGGGCACGGGTGCTCGACGCCGGCGCCGGCGAGGGGAGGTACGCGGAACGCTTCCGCCACCAGCGCTACACCGGCGTGGATTTGGGAATCGGTGACGCCGCCTGGGACTACTCCGGCTTGGACGTGCTGGCCGATCTTGGCCGCCTGCCTTTTCCCGATCACTGCTTCGACGCGCTGTTGAATCTTGTCACCATCGAGCATGTGCCCGATCCGGCGCGCGTGGTCCGCGAACTCGGCCGGGTGCTCAGACCGGGCGGGGAAGTGCTGCTGGTGGCGCCGCAGGACTGGGAGGTGCATCAGGCGCCCCACGACTATTACCGCTACACCCGCTTCGGCCTGGCGCACCTGCTCGGACAAGCCGGCTTTGAGGCCGTCCGCATCGAGGCGGTGGGCGGCTACTTCCGCCTGCTGGCGCGGCGGCTGCTGAACGGGGTGCAATTCTTCCCCGGACTGTGGTTCTGGCCGGCCGCGCTCGTGGCTGCGCCGCCCGCGCTGCTGCTGCCGCTGCTCGACGGCCTCGACCGCGAGCGTAACTTCACCTTGGGGTATGTATGCCGCGCCGTCAAGTCTTGATCCTGCTGGCCGCCGCCGTTCTGCTGGCCGGTCCGCTCACGGCTGCCGAGTTCAGCGGCCAGGCGGCGTTCGAGCATACCCGCCGGGCGGTGGCCTTCGGGCCCCGCCCGCCCGGTTCGCCTGCCCTGGCCAAGTTGCGGGCTTATATCGTCGCCCAGGTCAAGGCGCTGGGCGCCGAAATCACCGAGGACGCCTTCACCGCCCAGACTCCCATCGGCCCCCTCCGGATGGTCAACGTCATCGCCCGCTTTCCGGGCGTCTCCGGGAAGGCGGTGGCGGTTACCGGGCACTACGATACCAAACTGCTGCCCGGCATCCGCTTCGTGGGCGCCAACGACGGCGGATCCTCCACCGGCTTTCTGCTGGAACTGGCGCGGGTGGTGGCGGGCAAGACCCGGCGCGACGACGTTTACCTGGTTTGGTTCGATGGCGAGGAGGCGATCGGTGAGTGGTCCGATACCGACGGCGTCCACGGGAGCCGGCACCTCGCA
>CAKZVG010000298.1 GCA_937921835.1 uncultured Bryobacteraceae bacterium
GCTTCAGTCTCGACCGCGATGCCTCCCCTACCACCCCCGACGGCGGCCCCCGGGTGCGCTACGGCGTCCTGGACGGCGGGCAAGCCGAGGAGACGGGCCCGCTCTGGTCCGGCCGGACGGGCATCTTCCATCCGCTGGAGAGTATCCGCCTGCTGCCTCCGTGCTGGCCGTCGAAGATCGTCTGCGTGGGGCGGAACTACGTCGCGCACGCCCAGGAGTTTGGCAACGAGCCTCCCAAGGAGCCGCTGATCTTCCTGAAACCGCCCTCGTCGCTGCTTGAGCCGGGCGGCGAGATCGTCTACCCGCCCCTTTCGCGGCGCGTCGACCCGGAGGGCGAGTTGGGCGTCGTCATCGGCCGCCGCGCGCGCCACGTCAAGGCGCAGGACGCGGACGAGTATATCCTCGGCTACACCTGCGTGAACGACGTCACCGCCCGCGACCTTCAGAAGCAGGACGGCCAATGGACCCGCGGCAAGGGGTTCGACACGTTCTGCGCGGTGGGGCCATGGGTGGTCCCCCGGGCGGAGTTCTCCTTCGACGGGGCGCGAATCCGTACCCTGGTGGACGGCGAAGTCCGGCAGGACGCGGCGCTGGCGGACATGATTTTCCCAGTCGCGGCTATAATCTCATACGTTACGGAATTCATGACGCTGGAGCCGGGCGACCTGATCGCGACCGGCACCCCGCCCGGGGTCGGTCCGGTGCAGCCGGGGGCGCGCATTCAGGTCGAGCTTTCCGGTGTCGGGGTGCTTGAGAACTCGGTGGTGCGGGGGTGAGGATTTGAAGTTCTTTCTGGACACGGCGAATCTTGAGGAACTGCGCCGCGGCGCCGCCTTGGGGGTGATCGACGGCGTCACCACGAACCCCTCGCTGATTGCGAAGGAAGGGCGGCCGGTCGAAGAGCGGATTCTTGAGATTTGCGGGATCGTGGACGGCGACGTGAGCGCCGAGGTGGTGGCGGTGGAGGCGGACCGGATGGTGGAGGAAGGCCGCCGCCTGGCCGCCATCCATCGCAACGTGGTCGTCAAAGTCCCGCTGACGCAGGACGGAATCCGGGCCACGTCGATTCTGTCGCGCGAGGGGATCCGGGTCAACGTCACGCTGTGCTTCTCGCCGGTGCAGGCGATTCTGGCGGCCAAGGCGGGCGCTTATATCGTCAGTCCGTTCGCCGGACGGCTCGACGATCTTGCCGCCAACGGTTCGGAACTGATCCGGAGCATCGCCGAAGTCTACCGGATCCAGGGATTCCGCACCCAGGTCCTGGCGGCCTCGCTGCGTTCCCCGCTGCACGTTTTCGAGGCGGCGCGAGCCGGGGCTCACATCGCCACGCTGCCATTCAAGTTGCTCGACATGCTCTTTCACCACCCCCTCACCAGCAAAGGCCTGGAGAAGTTCCTGAAAGACTGGCGCGAGGTCTTTCCGGAACCTCCGGCGGCCGTCTGAAGACACGGTTCCGCGATGCTCAACGGTCCGGGAGTTGCCATTCTGGCTGGCGCCGGGGCTGGCGCCGGTCTTCTGGTCTGGTGGTTGCTGCGCCGGATGCGAGTTCCCGCGCCGGAACGCGAGCGGCGCCGCCGCCTGGCCGTCAACGCCTGCGGCCGGATGGTAGACGGCCACGTCACCGACGCGAACCAGGATTTCATCTTCTACACCTACGCCGTCCGCGGCGTAACCTACACGACCTCGCAGGAGATCTCGACCCTGCGCGAGGCTTTGCCCGCGGACCCGGCCGCGCTGATCGGCGCGGTGACGGTGAAGTTCTCCACCCGCAACCCGGCCGATTCGATCGTGGTTTGCGAAGGCTGGAGCGGTTTCCGGCAGTCCGCGGGGGGCACTGCCAGAACCCGCCCGTGAACCCCCGCATCCTCCCTTTTCCAGCCTGACATCCCCCCTCGGCTGGATGGGATGCGGCCCGGCCGCGGCCTACCCTGGTAAGGACGGGAAAGGAGTGGCTGAATGGCGGATTTCTACCAAACTGGGACGGTTACGACCCTTCACCGGCTGCGCAAGAACGGCTTTGAGCGGCTGGAGCGGGAACTGACGGGCTTCTCGGAGGCTTCGCCCATCGGCCTGGTGCTGCCGGCGCTCTATTCGGAGTTCGAAGGCCCCGCGATGCACCGCATCATCTCGGACTTGCGCGGCGCCCACTACTTGCGGCACATCGTCGTCGCCCTGGCGCGCGCCAATGCCGATCAATTCCGGGAAGCGCGGTCCTACTTCGAGGGCTTTCCGCAGTCCGTTACCTTCCTGTGGATCGACAGCCCGCGCATCCAGCGCCTGTTCGAGGTGCTGGACGAACGCGGTCTCCCGGCCGGGCAGGATGGCAAGGGTCGGTCCTGCTGGCTGGCGTACGGATTCCTGCTGGCCACGGGAACCTGCGACGTCATCGCACTGCACGATTGCGACATCGTCAACTACGACCGCGAAATGCTGGCGCGGCTGGTGTACCCGGTGGCGAATCCCAACCTCAGCTTCGAGTTCTGCAAGGGTTTCTACGCGCGCGTCACCGACCGCATGCACGGACGCGTCACCCGGCTCTTCATGACGCCGCTCGTCCGGGCGTTGGAGGGGATGGCGCCCGGGGCTCCTTTCCTGAAATTCATCGACAGCTTCCGCTATCCGCTGGCCGGGGAGTTCGCCATGAAGACCAGCCTGGCGCGCGTCACCCGGATTCCCGGCGACTGGGGGCTGGAGGTGGGCGTTCTCGCCGAGATGTTCCGCAACTGCGCGGTGGCGCGCATCTGCCAGGTGGACTTGGCCGACAACTACGAGCACAAGCACCAGGTTCTGTCGGCGGAAGACGCCTCGAAGGGCCTGCGCCGGATGACGCTGGACATCGCCAAGAGCCTGTTCCGCACCCTGGCCGGCGAAGGGCTGGTCTTCACCAGGGACCACTTCCGCAGCCTCCAGGTGCGCTACGTCCGGATGGCCGAGGACACCATCAACCGCTACTACGCCGACGCCATGCTCAACGGGCTGGACTTCGACCGGCACGCCGAGGAACTGGCCGTATCCGTCTTCGCTCAGAGTCTCCGCCAGGCGGGCGAGGAATTCTGCGTCGAGCCGCTCGGGCTGCCCCTGATTCCGAACTGGAACCGCGTGGTGGCGGCGATCCCGGAGTTCTTCAACATGCTGCTGGACGCGGTGGAAGAGGACGCGGCGGTAGGAAAATCGTCCTACACCGCCTGATGCGGCCAGCCGCGGCGGCGCGCTACAAAGGAGATTATGCCGGAACAGCAGCTTCCCGAGGAACACCTGCGGCAAGTCCGCGAGCTGGGCAAGGCCGATATCGTCGTCGGAATTCCGAGCTACAACAACGTGCGGACCATCGGCCACGTGGTGCGCGCGGCCCAGGCGGGGCTGGCCAAGTACTTTCCGCAGTTCACGTCGCTGATCGTCAATTCCGACGGAGGCTCCCAGGACGGAACCCGCGAAGCCGTGCTCTCCAGCAAGGTGGAGGACGCCCACCTGCTGATGCTGGACACGCCCAAGTTCCCGGTCCACCGCCTGTCGCTTCCGTACCATGGAATCCCCGGCAAGGGCAGCGCCTTCCGGCTGATCTTCCGGCTGGCGGAGATGGTGGGCGCCAAAGCCGCGGCGGTGGTGGATTCCGACCTGCGCTCGATTACGCCCGAGTGGATCGACCTGCTGCTGCGGCCTGTTGTTTACGCCGATTACGATTTCGTCGCACCTTATTACCACCGTCACAAGTACGACGGCACCATCACCAACAGCATCGTCTACCCCATGACGCGCAGCCTCTATGGCTACCGCGTGCGGCAGCCCATTGGCGGCGACTTCGGCATGTCGCGGCGGCTGATCGCGCGCTACCTTCAGCGCGACGACTGGGAGACCGACGTCGCCCGCTACGGCATCGATATCTGGATGACCACCATCGCGCTGGCCGAGGGCTACCGCGTATGCCAGAGCTTCCTGGGCGCCAAACTGCACGACGCCAAGGACCCCGGCGCCGACCTCAGCGCCATGCTGCACCAGGTGGTGGGAAGCGTCTTCACCCTCATGCAGGAGTACGAGGCCGTCTGGAAAACCCGCTCCGGCAGTGAACCGGTGGACCTGTTCGGGTTCCGCTTCGACGTCGGCCTGGACCCCATCGATGTGAATCTCGGCCGGATGCTGCAAGCCTTCGCCAAGGGCTGCAAAGACCTGGCCGAGATCTGGTCGCTCGCCCTGGCGCCGGACGTGCTGGACGCGGTGCTGCGGCTGGGACGCCAGGCGGCGGCCGGGGAATCCGGCTTTCACCTGCCGGACGAGTTATGGGCCCGGATCATCTGCGATTTCGCCATCGCGCACCGCGACAAGCCACCCGAGCGCGGCCACCTGCTGCGCTCCCTGACCCCGCTCTATCTCTGCCGGGTGGCGTCGTTCGTCATCGAAACCCAAAACCTGTTCTCGGCGCAGGTGGAAGAGAAGATCGAAAACCTGTGCCTGTGTTTTGAAGCCCTGAAGCCGTACCTCGCCGGCCGCTGGGGCGCCTATCCGGGACCGAAACGGCAACCGGAGGTCCAGACCGCCCCCGCCGGCGCGGAGCCGTCCAAGGTGGAGGTTCCCAAATCATGATTGCAATGCTGCAACAAGTGCTGGAGAGAGCTTACGAGCACCTTCTCTTCACCCTGACCACGTATCTCCCGCCGCTGTTGACCGCGGCCACGATCCTGGTCATCACCTACCTCATCGCGCTGCTGGCGCGCTGGGTGCTGGTGCGGATCTTTAAAGGGATCTCCGTCGACCGCTTTCTCTACCAGAGCGGCATCTCGTCGATGTTCGACCGTTCCGGCCGCCTGCGCGCCACCCACATCGTCTCGAACGGGGTTTACTGGATCATCATCGGCATCGGCGCTCTCACCGCCCTCAGCGCCTTTAACACCGAACTCACCTCGCGCATGGTGGAAACCGCCGTCTTCCTGTTTCCCAAGCTGGTCACCGCCGGACTGATTGTTCTGGCCGGCGTCTGGCTGGCGCAGTATCTGGGGCGCGGCGTGCTGGTCTGGGGCTGCAATGAGGGGGTGCCTTCCGTGCGCACCATCGCCGCTCTGGTGCGGGCGGTGGTGGTCTTCGTCGCCGTCGTGGTGGCGGCCGATCATCTGAACTTCGCCCGCAGCGTGTTCCTGGCCGCGTTTGTACTGCTGGTGGGCGGCGCGGTGCTGGCCGCCAGCATCGCGGTCGGATTCGGCGCCCGTGGCGCCGTCGCGCGGCATCTCGAAGGCAAGCGGGAAAGCCAGCCGCCGGAAGCCGAGCACGAGCGCTCGCTCTGGAATCACCTGTAGCCCCGCTGCCTGTCCGCCCCGCCAGCCGGGACACCTCGCGGCTGCGTTACTGTAGAAGTGTCCCCGTTTCGTGACCGCAATCCTGATCTTCGCCGGAACGTACTTCGTCCTCGCCGCCGGGCGCATGCCTGGCTTCCGCATCGACCGCGCCGGCGCGGCCATCATTGGCGCCGCCTTGATGATCGGCTTCACCGTGCTCACCTTCGAGGAAGCGGTGGCGGCCGAGGACTACTCCACGCTGGCGCTCCTGTTCGGGATGATGATCGTGGTGGCGAGCCTGCGGCTGTCGGGCTTCTTCCGCCTGGTCACGGCGGCCGTGGTTCGCCACGCCCACCGGCCGCTGGCTTTGCTGGCGTGCGTGGTGCTGGTCTCGGGCGGCCTTTCCGCGCTCTTCGTCAACGACACGGTGTGCCTGGCGCTCACCCCGCTGGTGATCGAAATCGCCTCCGCGCTGAATCTCAACCCGGTTCCGTATCTGCTGGCGGTGGCCATGGCGGCCAATGCCGGAAGCGCCGCCACCATCACCGGCAACCCGCAGAACATGGTGGTCGGGGCGCTGTCGAAGATCTCCTACGCGCAATTCGCCGCGGCTCTGGCGCCGGTGGCCGCCATCGGCCTGGCGTTGACGTTCGCGGTGATCGCTATCCTGTACCGGCGGGAATTCCGGTCCGCGCGGCGGGTTGAGGTCGGCGAGCTGCGCGTGCGCGTCAACCGGGTTCTGATGTGGAAGTCGCTGGTGGTGTCGGTCGCCATGCTGGGGTTCTTCTTCGCCGGCTTTCCGGTAGCGAACGTGGCGGTGGTGGCGGGCGCGCTGCTTCTCATCACCCGGCGGGTGAAACCCGAGAAGGTGTACCACGAAATCGACTGGCCGCTGCTGGCCATGTTCGCGGGCTTGTTCGTGGTGGTGGCGGGCGTCGAAAAGACCACTCTCGACGAGGATCTGTTCGCCTTCGCCTCGCGCTTTCGCCTGGACCGCATCGCGGTGCTGAGCGTCTTTTCCGCGCTGCTCTCGAACCTCGTCAGTAACGTGCCCGCCGTGCTCATTTTCCGTCCCCTGGTGCCGCGCCTGCCGGATCCCCGGCTGGCCTGGCTTACGCTTGCGATGTCCTCCACGCTGGCGGGCAATCTGACCCTGCTGGGCTCGGTGGCCAACCTGATCGTGGTTCAGCGGGCGCGGGGAGAAGCCTCGATCTCCTTCCTTGAGTATCTGCGGGCGGGTGTCCCGCTGACCATCCTGAGCATCGCCGCCGGCCTGGCGCGCCTCTATTGGATGCGGTGAGGCCCTCACCACCCGCGGAGCTTCCGCACGGAAAGCAGCGCCGCCGGCAGGAGCGCGGGCAAGCGGGAAGCGATCTGCGCAGTCCGGAAATTCACTTCTCTTCAACGAAGAATACTCAGCCCCGCTGCTAAACTGAGATTAGAGAGCTTTAAGCCTGATGAGGGCCCTGCCGTTTGCGGTAATCATTCTGCCGGTTTGGTTTGTCTGCGGCTGCGGCGGTCCACGGCGCGCCCCCGCCATCGGCGAGGCGTACGTGGGTCCGGTGACCGTTAAGCTGCGCGAGGAACTCACTCCGAAATCTCCCGTGGTGGCGACGCTCCGGCACGGCGAGAAGGTGGAGATCCTCCAGCGCCGGCGCCGTTTTTTCAAGGTGCGCGGGCCGCAGGGCGTTGAAGGTTGGACCGACGGCACGCAGTTGCTCACTGCCGAAGAAATGGACGAGTTGAACCGGCAGACCGCTCTCGCCATGAAGCTCCCTCCGCTCGGAAAAGCCTTTGTGTACGAACCGCTGAACGTTCATACCCGGCCCAACCGGCAGGCGCCCAGTTTCTATCAGCTTCAGGCCAAGGAAACCGCCGTGGTGCTCACCGGACGTCTCGAACCGCGGGTTCCCTATGAATCGCCCATCCTGAAGCGCAGCGAACCGGAGCAGCCCAAAACGCCGAAGCGCCCTGCCAGGAAGAAGGTCGAGCCGAAGATCCCGCCCATCCCGCGCGCCAAGGCCCCCGGATTGCCGCCCGGCTACGACATCATCTCCCGGCAGCCTCCGCAGGACCCCGAGTACCTGCTGAAGAAACAAGAGCGCGAAGCAGCGCGCAAGAGCGCCGTTCCGCTCGAGGAGTGGAGCCTGGTGCGCATCCAGGATGGACGCGCCGGCTGGGTGCTCGCCCGCATGCTGACCATGGCGATTCCGGACGAGGTCGCGCAATACGCCGAAGGGCACCGCATCACCTCGTATTATTCCCTGGGGGAGACGCGGCACCGGGATGCGGTCAAGCACCACTGGCTCTGGACCACGCTTGCCAGCCGGAACGCGGCCCACCAGTTCGACAGCTTCCGCGTGTTCGTGTGGAGCACCGCGCGCGCGCGTTACGAGACCGCCTACATCGAGCGCAATCTGACCGGATACCTCCCGGTCACTATTGGCCAGGCGCGTTACAACGACGGGCGCGGGGAACGCAACCTGCCTTCCTTCTCCGTGATCACGCGGAACAAGGAAGGGGAGATCGTCCGGCGAACCTTCGTCTTTGCCGGCCATCTCGTGCGGCTGGTGAAAACCGAGCCTTGGACGCTGCCACCGCCTTTCAGTCTGGAGTTGACGCAGACTTCAACTCCTGGCCCGCGCGCCGCCGAGGC
>CAKZVG010000299.1 GCA_937921835.1 uncultured Bryobacteraceae bacterium
GGCGCGCTCCACCTCGCGCACCATCTGGCCCATGTTCAGCTCGGGCACGACGAAGGCGCGCGCCTTGCCCGCCAGGCTCCGGATCCGCTCTTCCGGAAACGGCCAGGCCGTCACCAGCCGCAGCTTGCCGGTGGCCACGCCCTTCTTCCGCGCCAGTTCGATGGCCCGCTGCGCCACGCGCGAGGTGATACCGTAGGAAACCACGATCACCTCGGCGTCCTCGAGGTTTTCCTCCTCGCGCAGCAGCGGCACGTTGCGCAGCTTGGCCAGCAGGCGCCGGACCAGCTTGTTCTGCGCTTCGGCGTTCATCAGCGGGTAGCCGCGCTCGTCGTGCGTAAGGCCGGTGACGTGGAAGGCGTAGCCCATTCCGGCGTGCACCATGGGCGGCACCAGGTCTGGCCCGGCGGCGTAGGGGCGGAAGTCCTCTGGGCTCTCGTTGGTGAGCCGCCGCGGCACGACCCGAAGTTGTTCCGCGGGAGGAATAACCACCTTCTCGGTCATGTGGCCCACGCACTCGTCCATCATCAGCATCACCGGAACGCGGAACCGCTCAGCCTGGTTGAAGGCTTCGATGGTGAGGTCGAAGCACTCCTGGGGCGAGTTCGGGCACAGCGCGATGATGCCGTAGTCGCCGTGCGAGCCCCAGCGCGCCTGCATCATGTCGGCTTGCGCAGGCAGCGTGGGCAGTCCGGTCGAAGGCCCCCCGCGCTGCACGTTGACGAACACGCAGGGGGTCTCGGTCATGGCCGCGTAGCCGATGTGCTCCATCATCAGGGAGAAGCCCGGTCCGGAGGTCACCGTGAACGCCTTGGCGCCCCCCCACACCGCTCCCTGAATGGCGATGGAGGAGGCGATCTCGTCTTCCATCTGGATGAATACGCCGCCCACGGTGGGGATGCGGGCGGAAAAACGCTCCACCACTTCGGTGGAGGGAGTGATGGGATATCCGGCGGCGAAGCGGGCGCCGGCGGCAAGCGCGCCCTCACAGCAGGCGTGATCGCCATCGAGGAAATGGACGCCGGTCAGAACCCCCTTGGGGTCGGCCGGAACGTATTCCGGCTCCATCACGGCATCGTGAACGAGAGCGGCCATCTAGACGACCTCCGCGACGCCCCGCACTCCAAAAATGGCGAAATCGGGGCAGTACATGCCGCACAGGTCGCATCCGCTGCATTTCTCCGGCGCGACCACGTGTGGGGGATGATACCCTTTTGCGTTAAAAGCTGAGGATAGAGCCAGCACCTTCGTGGGGCAAAACTCCACGCAGAATCCGCATCCCTTGCACCGGTCCACCGTAATCGTAACAAAACCCTTGGCCATATGCCTTCAGTCTCCGTTGAGGACCTTTCTGATACTACATCTTCCAGCACGATGGTGGCCAAACTGGGTGAATTCACTCAGGGGACAGCGCTCCGCAACAACCCGCGGACCTCTTCCCGGGTCAACTCCCGCCACTTCCCCACCGGAAGCGCGCCGATGCGCAGCGGCCCGATGGCCACCCGCACCAGCTTCAGCACCCTGCTCCCCACCGCTTCCACCATCCGCCGCACCTGCCGGTTGCGTCCCTCGGTGAGGGTGATCTCGAAGAACGTCTTGCTGGCCGAGTCGCGCAGGTGCCTCACCCCGGCCGGGCGGGTGGGACCGTCCTTGAGCATCACGCCCTGGCGCAGGCGGTCGAGCGCGGCTTCATCGAGCCGCGTGGCGGTCTTCACCAGGTAGGTCTTGGGCGCTTTGTAGGCCGGGTTGGTGATGCGTTCGGCGAATTGGGAGTCGTTGGTAAGCAGCAGCAGCCCGCTGGTATCGAGATCCAGCCGCCCAACCGGGAAGACGAAGTCCCCGCCGTCCGGGAGGAGGTCATAGACGGTGGGCCGTCCCCGGGGGTCTTTGTAGGTGGTGACGTAGCCGGTGGGTTTGTAGAGGACGATGTAAATCTTCTTGCGGCCCGTAACCGGCTTCCCGTCGAGCGTGACCCGGTCGCGCTCGAGATCCACCCAGTGCTCCGGCGATTGGATGAGTTTCCCGTTGACGCGCACCCGCCCGGCGGCGATCCAGGCGCGGGCGTCGGCGCGCGAGCCAAGGCCCGCCTTCGACAGGGCGCGGTCCAGGGTCTTCAGCGGCCGCTTGCCGCCGGAGCCGCTCCGCCTGGTCTCTTGCCTCACCCTTCCAGCACGCGATGCGTAAGATACTCGACGTTCACGATTTCCTCGTCGAAGTCGATCATGTCCACCCGCAGCAGCACCTGGAAGTGCCGCGGAACCGGCGCTCGCCCCTCCGGCGCCAGGCGCCGCAGCAGGTTCCGGACTTTGTCCTCCAGGGTGAGGTAGTGTCCGGCGGCCTCGATGGCGCGCCCGTGGTTGGCGGTGATGGTGGTGACGGCGCCCTCGGGCGTCAAGGCAGGCTGGCGGGTCACGACGGCATATTCGGTCACGCGCTCGAGCTTGCCCTCCATGAACCGGGCGCCCGCGTAGACCGCCTCCTCGCCCGGCCGGGGATCCCGGTTTTCGATCCGCTCGGGCAGGATCACGAAACACCCTCCGCCCTGAAGCGCATCCACGAACTTGTTGGTGCGGCCGCTGCCGATCAGCACCAGGTTCGATTGCCGCAATTCGTTCCAGCAGCAAAAGCGGGAATTGCGGATGTCGAGCGCCGCGCCCATCTCCTGGAACAGCTTGGCGAGCGAGAGCAGGCAGTGGACTTCGCCCGCCGACTGGAAGTGGTAGGAAGGCCGGAAGCCCCGCATGTCGATGCCTGGCAGCCTCGAGGCGATCTCCTGCCTGCCGCCCGAAACATCGTTGACATAGATGTTCCGGATGAAGGTTCCGCGCTCGTCGCGGAAGAACAGCAGTTCGGTGTAGACCAGGATGTTTCCCGTCCGCCCGCTCAGGTGCGGCTCCCAGAACCTGCGCAGCGCCGACGAAGGGGCCTCCTCCGCGGCGCCGCCGCACGCCGGCGCGTCGCTGAAGACCGCCTTGTACTGCCCTTTGGGAATCGCCAGCCGCAACGCTTCCTCCCGGCCCTCGGTCTCGAAATAGGAGCGCAGGCGCTCCCGGATGCCCGCGATGCTCACCCGCACGATGGGATCGGTCTTCGGGTCGAAGGTGCGCTGGCGGTTGATGGCGTTGACCGCGATGTCGTACTCCTTTACGGGCCCGCTGTCGCCGGTCCGCTCGCACAGATATTGGAGAATGCGTTTCAGCGAGTCGGCGTGCGCGAACTGGCGGCTGGCGAAGATCCGCTTCAACAGTTCCTGGCGGTTTTCGGGCGTGTCGGCCGGCAATGTCGGAGCACCAAGCTGTGAAGTCTCTCCAATTCTATCGCCACGCGGAGCGCCGGGGCGCCCGCTTCGGCTACAATACGGGACTCGGGAGCATCCATGAAACGCTATCTTCCTCTCCTCGCCGCGATCCTCGCGGTTCCCGCTCTGCAAGCGGCCGGCTGGATCAAGCTCTTCGACGGCAAGACGCTAAACGGCTGGAGCGTTCACAGCGGCACGGCGACCTACGTGGTGGACAACGGAACCATCCTCGGCACCGCCGTGCTCGGCAGCGCCAACACCTTTCTCTGCACGGAACGCGAATTCGGCGACTTCGTGCTGGAATTCGAGGTCAAGGTGGATCCCGAGCTCAACTCGGGCGTGCAGTTCCGCAGCCTCATCGCCAGGGAGCCGATGACCTTCAAGGTCCCCGGCAAGGACGGTAAGGAAATCGAGCGCAAGATCCCGGCCGACCGCGTCTACGGTTACCAGGTGGAGATCTCGGCCCGCAAGTCCGGCAACGCTGGCAACGTCTACGACGAAGCCCGCCGCGGCCGCTTCCTGGACGACTTCAGCAACAAGCCTAAGGCGCGCGAAGCGTATAAGGACAACCAGTGGAACAAGTACCGCGTCGAGGCCAAGGGCAACCGCATCCGCACCTGGGTGAACGGAGTCCCCTGCGCCGATTTCGAGGATTCGATGACCGCGCGCGGCATCATCGGCCTGCAAGTGCACTCGGTGCCCAAGGACCGCTTCAAGCCCTACCAGGTGCGCTGGCGCAACATCCGCATTCGTGAATTGTAGGCCCGGGGGGAGGCAGCCATGGAAGCCAGCCGGATTTACGAGAAGATCGGGGCGCTCGGCGTCGTGCCCGTGATCGCCATCGAGGACGCCGCCGCGGCGCTGCCGCTGGCCGACGCCCTGCTCGCCGGTGGTCTCCCGGTGGCGGAGATCACCTTCCGCACCGCCGCCGCCGCCGCGGTGATCGAGAAGATCTCCAAGGAACGGCCTGAGGTGCTGACCGGCGCCGGTACGGTGCTCAGCGCCGGAAACCTGCGCCAGGCCGCCGCCTGCGGCGCGGCCTTCGGCGTCGCGCCGGGATGCAATCCCGAGGTCGTGCGCGAGGCCCTCGGCATCGGCTTTCCGTTTTCGCCCGGCGTGATGACGCCGAGCGACATCGAGGCCGCCGTGAGCCTGGGCGTCACGATCCTCAAGTTCTTTCCCGCGGGCGCCGCCGGAGGAGTGAACATGTTGAAAAGCCTGGCCGCTCCGTACGCGCACCTGGGCGTGAAGTTCATCCCCACCGGCGGCGTGAGCCTGGCGAATTTGACGGATTACCTCGAACAGAAGTCCGTGCTCGCGGTGGGAGGCACCTGGATCGCCACCCGTGAGGACATCGCCGCCGGCCGCTGGGACAAGATCCGCGACAACTGCCGCGCGGCGGTCGGGGCCGTCGCGCAGTTGCGGGCCGGCAAATAGAACGCGCCCGCTACTTGCCGGGCGGTTTCCGCCGCAGCTTGTCGGCAATCCGCGCCGCCACGCGATCGAGATTCTTGGCGCTGGTGTCCTTGGGCCGCTCGAACGCCGACCAGAGCACGTCGCGCGACTTCACATGCACCAGAAAAATGGTGCCTTTGGCGCGGCTGAACGACGGCGGCCGCGGCGGCGCCGGCGCGTCGAAGCCGGACTTCTTTTCCTCTTCGGCGTCCTCCTTCTTACCCTCAGGCTCCGGCGCCTCCGGGGGGAACAGCTTGTCCAGACTGGCCTCGAAGCCTTCTCCCAGCCGGTCCGTGAACACCGCGTCGGCTTTGCGCGGGTCCGTCACCACGCGGAAGAGGCCGGCCGCGGTCAACCGGTGCGCCAGGTATTGATCGAGGCCGTTGCTCATCGGCAGCAGATAGACCGATTGGACCTCCCCAAGCTGGGCCGCGGCCGCCACCGCCGCGATCGCGAACAAGACAGGCGCTCGCATGGATGTCTTCAGTGTAGCGGTTCGCGGGCAGCCGGGAAAAACCGTCCCGGGCGCTTGACAGACCCCATACTTCGAATATAATCGAATTAATGGCGAAAGACCAGCCGGACCAGACATCCCGTTACGCCGACATGCTCGCGGCGATGGGCGCCGAAGCGCGGTTGCGGATCGTGCGCCTGCTGCTCGGCGCGCATCCGGACGGCATGGTGGTGGGCGAGATCCAGGCTGAACTGGGAATCCCGCCCTCGACGTTGTCCCATCATCTGGAGAAGTTGAAGCATGAGGGGCTGGTCACGGTCCGGCGGGAGAGCACCTATCTCCGCTACAGCGCCAACACGGACGCGTTGCGCGAACTGCTCACGTTCCTGTATGCGGAATGCTGTTCCCGCAACAAGGTTTTCGCCCCGGACGAGATCGTTCGACTCTGCAAATAGGAGGCTGAAAGAATGCGTTTCGCGATTCTGGGCGGCTTGGTTTGCCTCGCCGCCGCGTCGCTGATGAGCGGCGAAGGCCGCAAGACGCGGATCCTGGTGCTTGCACCGGCAACTCCGCGCGCAGCCAGATGACCGAGGGATTCCTGAAATCGCTCGACCCGCGCCTGGAGGTTTACTCCGCCGGCACGCATCCGGCGCCGCAAGTGAATCCCTTCGCCGTTCAGGCGATGAAGGAAGTGGGCATCGACATCTCCGGCGGCAGGCCGAAGAACGTGAACCAGTTCCTCAGCCAGCCCTTCGACTACGTGATTACCGTTTGCGGCGAAGCCGACGAGTCTTGTCCGAACTTCCGCGGCAAGGTGGGCAAGCGGGTGCACATCGGATTTCCCGATCCGGCCAAAGCCACCGGCACGGAGGCCGAAAAACTGGCCGTGTTCCGGAAGGTGCGCGAGGACATCCGGGCGCGGTTCCGCGAGTACTACGAGCAGGAGATCCGCAAGGGACTTTAAGCACGGGGGATGGCAGGTCGGCAGGGAAAGAGCGCTGCGGCCCGGCGGCGCAGCCGTGGACGCTTTGCCCCGGGCGTGGACGCCGCGGACGTCCGGTTCCGGCTCAACCCAGGCTCCACGGCGCACGGTAAGGCTGTGTCACCAGGCGCTGCGCCTCGGCGCTGCCCGTGGCGCGTCCGGTGGCCGAATCCCATTCGACGCGGCTCTTGGAACGTAGCGCCAGGTTGCCGAGGTGCGCCACAGTGGATACGTGGTGGCCGATGTCCAGGTTTTCCACCGGCGGCTTGCGCGATTGGATGCAATCCAGAAAGTTCCGCACGTGGGCGGCGCGCACCGCTTCGGTGGTGGTGGCCTGGCGCTTCATCTCCACCATGCCCCGCTTCTTGGGCTCGGCGATGACCTCCCAGCCGCCGGTGTGAACCAGCAGCGAAGCTTCGGCGCCGGTGAACATGACGCCGTGCTCGCGCCGGTCGGGTCCGAGCCCGCACTGCACCTGGTGCTCCCAGATCAATGTGTAGGAGGGGAAGTCGTAGATGGTGATCTGCGTGTCGGGCGTTTCGGAGTTGTCCTGAAGCGCGTACTTGCCGCCGGAGGAGATGACGCTCCTCGGCCACTCCGGCCCCATGGCCCAGAGCGCGATGTTGATCAGGTGCACGCCCCAGTCGGTCATCAGACCGCCGGCGTAATCCCAGAACCAGCGGAAGTTGAAGTGGAAGCGGTTCTTGTTGAAGGGCCGCTGGGGCGCGGGACCGAGCCACATGTCGTAGTCGACGCCCGGCGGCACGGGACCGTCGGGCGGGTTGCCGATATCGCGGACCCAGTCCAGGTAGGCCCAGCAGCGCACCTGCCGCACTTTGCCGATCTTGCCCGAGCGCACCATCTCCACGGCTTCGGCGTAGTGCTCCCCGCTGCGCCACTGGGTGCCCATCTGGCAGATGCGGCCGTGCTCGGCGGCGGCCTTGCGCATCTTCTCGCCCTCCCCGATGGAGGTGGCGAGCGGCTTTTCGACATAGACGTCCTTGCCTGCGCGGCAGGCGGCCACGGTGGGCAGGGCGTGCCAGTGATCGGGCGTGCAGACCAGGCAGACGTCGATGTCGTCGCGCTCGACGATGCGGCGGAAATCCTTGACGGCGGCGGGCGGCTTGCGGCCCAGTTTCTCGAGCCGCTCGAGCGTGGTCTTGATGCGCGCGTCGTCGACGTCGCAAACCGCCACGATCTCGCACTCCGGATGAGCCAGGAAGGCGTTCGAGTCGGCCACCGAAATCCCGCCGCAGCCGATCATGCCGATGCGGATGCGGCTGGAGGCGGCGATGGCGCGGGCGCGCGGCGCGGCGGCGGCGGCCAGCGCCGAGGAAGCAAGCAGCGATCTTCGGCTGAGTAGCATGGCGAACTTCCCGGATGCGTACCTATCGTACATCCGGGGCGGGCCGCGGCGGAAGCGGCCCCTAAGGCAGCGGCTCGGCGTAGACGATCTCGGCGTTCCACATCGAGGGCAGGTCCACGCGGATGCCTTGCTCGAGGATCTGCCGGCCCGTCATTTGCACCGACCGGCGGCTATCCTGAAACCGGACACGGTAGGTGCGGTCCGGATTCAATCCGCGCAGCCGCGCGCGGTAGGTGGCCGCGGCCGCCTCGGGCCGGAACACAAAGGCGACGGCGGTGTCGGTCGGGGCGTGGTAGCTCTGGATGGCGTCGATCCGGTTCTCGGCCGGGCGCGCCGTCAGGTGGTACACCTTGCCCTCGCGGATGCGCTCGCGGATCGACTTGAATACCCTGATCTCGGAGGCCAGCAGATCGAGATCCGCCCGGGCCATGGCCGGCAGCCGGTTCATGAGAATCCAGGGACCGCCGAACATGAAGCTGCGCGTGACGTAGACGTCGATCTGCTCTTCCGGCATGTAACGGTCCGCGTAGCGCGGCGAGAACGGATAGGTGACGCCGTGGATCGCCTGCCGGGTGGTCATGGGACCGGAATCGTCGGCCGCGATGGAGGTCACATAGTTCCTCACCATGTTGAAGGTCATCATGTTGCCCCCATCCTGGCAGTTCTCCCAGTGCACGTTGGGACGCCGCGCCTGCACCGTGGCGAGCACCGCGTTCAGCCCGTCCACCGCGTTGGCGAAGTTGCTGTCGGCCGGATCATGGGTGTGCGTGGTCTTGGTGCACTCCTTCACCATGTTCTCCCCGTCCTGGAGAATCCAATCCACCTGGTACTCGTCGATCATGCGGATGATCTGGTTGATGACCCAGGTGCGGACCGGCTGGTGCGCCAGGCACAGCGAATCAGCCTCGAAATAGCCATAGGCCTTCGTGGAGCGCCAGTCCGGGTTCGTCTTCAGCACGGGGGCGTTTGGGGAGGCCTCCGCGAAGGGGATGTGCAGGCCGAACTTCATGCCCAGCGAATGGACATAGTCGGAAAGCGGCCGGAGACCGGTAGGGAACTTCTTCGGGTCGGGATACCAGTCGCCGATATGCCGCGCCCAGCCCAGGTCCACCACGAACACCTCGACGCCCAACGAGGCGGCGATCTCGGCGTTGCGCCGCAGGATCTGCTCGTTGATATCGGTCTGGTATTTCCAGGAATCCCACATGACGTAGGGGAACCCGGCCTCCGGCGCCGCTGGCGCGAGCGCCAGCTCCGAGAAACGCTGCGTCAGGTGCCCGGCGTCGTCCCAATCTCCGTGAAAGAGGCCGATGAAGGCCCAGGGCGATTGGAACTGCGCGTTGGGCGCCACCGGACGGCTCAGGTCGCGGATGGTGGCGGAGAGCTCGATCCTGTTCTGCGCGGCGAGACGGCTGGCGGCGGCGTCGGCGCGCCCGTCGAACTCCCATCCAGCGATCACCCCCCGGTCCTCCTCGTCGCGCAGGGCGAGCCAGGAGCAGTGCTGTCCGTACGCGCCGGTGAACAGCCGCGTGGGCTGGCCGGTGTCGCGCAGCGTGGGCGAAAACGTCTCGAAGTTCCCCTTCCGTCCGCCGTCCACCCATTGGTTCACATAGAAAGCCCGGAATGCCTTGCCCCGGTCGTCGAACGCCCAGGGAAGCATGTCCGCCACGGTCACGCGGGAGGGACGGGTCTTGAGGTTCTGGTAACGGAACCGGTAACGCAGCACCGGCAGATTCTGGTAGAGTTCCAGCTCCAGGACCACCCGGGCGGTATCGGCGTGATCCTGCAATTCGATGGTTTGCAGATAAGAGCTCCGCTGCCCCGAGCGGGCGGATTGGCGGATCAGCTTGTAACTGCTCTCGTGGTTGAACCACTCGCCGTCGGCCTGGAAGCGGATGGGCGACACGCTGCGGTCCGCCGGCGGCGTCCACTCGTCGCCCGATTGCAGATTACGGAAGCGGCGGAATTCGAAATTGCCCGCGGCGGTCATCTGGAATTCGACGCGCGCGGCCGAGTTCTGCATGGACCAGAGGCGCTGGCCGGAGTTGTAGCGCACCTGGAACTGCGCCTCCGCCGGAGGCGCGGGCAGAAGCAACAGCGCCATTCCGGCCACCAGCAGCGGCCGGCCCGCCACGGACAATTGCGCTCTTCTCACCCGGAGACCTCCCTTCGATTCTAAAACGAATAACCCCGGAAACACTCCGGTGTTTCGCTCCGCGCGGCGGAACGGCGCCCCTATTCGAACCTGTAAACGTAGATGGAATGCCCGGCGCGCGCGATGGGGGTTTTCTCGCGGAAGGCCTGGTAATAGTCACGGTACTCCAGCGGCAAATGCAGGCCCGCCAGAAGCGTGACGCTGATGGCGTAGTAACCTGGCTGCGGCTGATACACCTTGCCCTGCGCGAGTTCGCTCGACCACGGCGGCGCCAGCGGCTCCACGATCTGGTCGCTCAGCTTCGACCACACATCGTCGCTTCCAAAATAGGAAAGCCGCAGCTTTTTGATCCCGAGCCGCTCGATGACGGAGCGCAGTTCGCCAACGTCCTGGCCCCAGTCGATGTTCGAGCCGCTGAGAAACCAGGCGCCGCGTTCGGGCGTGCCCACCCACAAGTTGAAATAAGAGATATTCCGCGGATAAATGCGCGCGCTCTCGAAGGCAAGGAGCGCCACCAGGCCCGCCAGCACCCCGCGCCGCCGCTCGCGTAAGCGCTCCACCGCGCCTCCGGCAATCAGCAGGCCGAAGGGCAGCGCGGGCAGGATCAGCCGCACACCCAGTTGCAGCGTCGAAAACGACGCCAGCCCGGCGTAAAGGAAGCCGGGGACAAGCCAGAAAAGCCTCTCCGCAGTCTGCCGCCCGCCGCGGAAGGCGAGCCATTCCAGGACTACGCCGGCGGCCAGAAGCAACTGCAAGCTCACCGGCATCTTCACCGCCAGGGCGAGCAGGAAATAGAACGGCGTGCCGTTTTCGACCACCCTCCCCCACACGTAGATCCGCGCTCCGTCGGCGTTGCTTCGCAGGATCGATACCGTCCCGTCGAAAAGCAGCTTCGGGTACGGCAGTACGCGGAAGACGTTCGCCGCCGCAAGGAAGGCGGGCGGAAGGTTGGGATCCTGGGCGTAAAAAGCCAGATCCCCCGGCTGGAGCCGCCGCGTGTCGAACTGGCAGGCTGCCAGCGAGCCGAGATAGGGAACCAGCAGCACGAGCACGAGCGGCGCAACCGCCGCCCGCGGCCGCCAGGGGCGCAGAGTGGCGTAGCGGAGAAGCACGATCGCGGGGGCGATCGGAATCAGAATCAGCATCGAGAGCTTGGAAACCAGCGCCGCCAGCAGTCCCAGGCCCAGCCACGCGGCGGCGCGCCACCCCGGCCGGCGCCAGAAACGCCACGCCAGATACCAGAAGGCCAGAAACCCAAACGTGGCGGCGAGATCGTTTTTGAACAGGGCGCCGTGGCCCAGCGCGGTCGGCTCCAGCGCGAACAGCAGCGCCAGGATCACCGCCGTTGGCGGCGAAAGGATCTGCCGTGCCCACCACCACAGCAGCAGCATCGTAAGCAGCGGGAAGAGCAGCAGCGGCAGGCGGGAATAGAAGAACATGCGCGGGGTCCGCGCCGCCAGCAGGTCCATCATCGCCAGCGCAATCGGCCACTCGTGGCGCTGTTTCATGATGTCTGGCCGGTGGGTGGGCAGCGGCAGCCCGCCCAGCAGCCGCGGCGCCCAGCCGCCCACGATCTTGATGGCGGGCGGCATGTCGCGCGGCTTCAGGTTATCCCGGCCCTGCCAGTAAAGGTGCGCGGAAAGCAGATGGGCGGGCTCGTCCACGGTGACGCCCGTGCGCCACGCGAGATAGACCAGCGCGGCGGCCTGCAAACTGAAAACGGCGGCGATCGCGGCGGCTTCCCAACCCGCCACCGCGGGCCGGCATGGCCGCGCCGGATCCTCCGCCATCGCCGCCTTACCTCCGCGCCTTCAGCGGCTTGATCCGGATGTTGCGGAACTCGATCGGAAAGCCCTCCGCCTCCAGACCCACGTAGCCCTTGGGGACTTCGCACTCGGTGAACTCGCTGGTGACGGCGCCGTTCACCCACAGGCGGATCGTGCGCCCCTCGGCGTGGATCTCGTAAGTGTTCCACTCGCCCGCGGCCTTCACCCGCTGTTCCTTGATCTGCTTGCTCAGATTGACGCGCTGCTTCTCGCCGTTCACCAGCGTGTCTCCAAAGAGGAATCCGCCGCCGGCGTTGCCCGTCTGCGCCTGGTGCCAGATGACGCCGTCGGCGCTGTTGCGCACGAAGATGCCGCTGTTATAGCGCGGCGAGCCTTCCAGCTTGTGGAACCGCCACTCGACGTGCAGGATGAAATCGCTGAACTCGCGGCCATAGCGCAGCCATTCGTGGCCCAGTTTGTCGCCCTCGCACAGCAGCACCTTGTTTTTTGCGTCCACCTTCCAGCCCGCATAATCCTTCACGGGCTGCCCCGGGGGAATGGAAATCCGCGTCCAGCCCTTGAGCCTGGCGCCCGGAAAGATGTCGGTCCAGCCCTTCGGATCGGACTCCAGGGCGCTCCTTTCCTGCGCGGGCATCGCGCCGGCCAGCAGGCCCGCGATCGCGAGGACACTAAACCATCGCCGCATTCACTTTCTCCCAATCCTCGGCTTCGCCGAACTTGACACCCTTGGCTTCCGGGTCGATGTTGCGCAGCAACCCGGTCAGTACGCTTCCGCAACCCACTTCGATGAACCGCCCCACTCCGAGTTCCCGCAGGCGCCGGATGGAATCCGCCCAGCGCACCGGGTTGGGCACCTGCTGGTAGAGCCCTTCGCGCGCCTCGGCGCCCGAGCGCACCACCGCCGCCCGCCAGTTATTGACCAGCGGGATGGCGAGATCCTCGAACCCGGCGGCGTCGAGATCGGCCTTCAGCCGGGCTTGCGCGGGCGCCATCAGCGCGCAGTGAAACGGAGCGCTCACCGGCAGCGGCACGGCGCGTTTCGCACCCGCCGCCTTGGCCAGCTCGATCGCGCGTGCCACCGCTCCCGCGTGACCGGCGATCACCACCTGGTCGGGCGAGTTCAGGTTGGCGGCCGCAACCACTTCCCCTTGGGCTGCGTCGGCCAGGACCGCCTCCAGCTTGCCTTGCGGAAGCTTCAGCAGCGCAGCCATCGCGCCCACCCCCGCCGGCACGGCTTCCTGCATGTAGCGCCCGCGCGCGCGCACCAGTTTCAGCGCGTCGGCGAAGCGCAGCGACCCGGCCGCCACCAGCGCCGAATACTCGCCCAGGCTGTGCCCGGCCACGTAATCCGCTCTCACGCCGCGCTCGCGCAAAACGCTCAGAGCCGCGGCCGACACCGTGAGCAGCGCGGGCTGCGTATTCTCGGTGAGTTTGAGCTGTTCCTCGGGACCCTCGAAGCACAGCCGCGAAAGTGCCCAGCCAAGCGTCGCGTCGGCCTCCTCGAAGATCGCGCGGGCGCAGGGATACGCCTCCGCCAGGCTCTTGCCCATGCCCGCGAACTGGGATCCCTGTCCTGGAAAGAGAAAAGCGGTTGCCGTCATACGGACTAACCATTGTAACGGGCGCCGCGCCCGCTATACTGAAGAACTGGCCGGCTTCCGCCTGGAGGCCGGGTGAGCAAACCATGAGCATCGCCTACCAAATCGCGGTCTGCGCGGGCATCGTCCCCGACCCGTTGCAGACCCTCGATCCGGTCGCCGGTCCCGCCGGTCCGGCCCTGAAGAACGAAATGATGCTGCCCGCCGTGCTGGACCCCTGGGCCGCGCACGCTCTGTATGAAGCGGCGAACCTGGCCCGCCAGCATGCCGGGAGCAAAGTGTGGCTCGTGAGCCTGAGTCCCAAAGCCAAGCTCCAGCAGGTGATGATGACCGTGGCGCAAAAAGCGCCCTTCGAGCTGATCGCCATCGACGGTCCGTCCAGCGGCTTCACCGATTCGGCCGCGGTCGCGGCCGCGCTCGCCGCCGCCATTGAGGGCATCCCCGGGCTGGATCGCTCCCGGCTGCTGGTTTTCGGCGGCTGGGAGTCGGCCTCCCGCGGCGCGGGCGCGACCATGCAGGTGGTCGGTGAGCTGCTCGGCATCACCGAACAGTTCCAGGGCGTCGACGAATTGACCGCAGGCCCGGACGGGTCGCTGCGGATTCTGGAGCGCATCGAGGGAGGCTGCCACCAGGTGTCGGTTTGCGCCGGTCCGCCGGCGCTGCTCGGCTGGGCCACCGGCAAGCTGCCCGAGCCCCGCAACAACCCGCAGGTGGGCATGGCCAACATGCGCTCGATCCTGCCGGCGCTTCAAAAGGCCCGCCCGGCGGTGCTGGGGCCGGCCGGCGCGCAGTTCCATGGCGTGGCGCTGCCCAAGCAGCAGCGCCAGACACGCATCGTGAAAGACGCGCCGGTGGAGGAAATCGCGCGCGAAATCGCCGCTTGGATCCGGGGGGAATGAAAATGGAGCCGGTTCTCGTACTGCTGCACACGGAAGCGGACGGCGCGCTCGCCAAAGCCGCACTCGAGGTGCTCGCCGCGGCCGTCGCCGGCCGTGCTCCGGTGGATGTTGGACTTGTGGGGAGCGTGGTGCAACCCGCCGCGGACCGCGTCGCCGGATGCGGCGCGCGGCGCTTCCTTGCCGTCGAAGGAGAAGAGTTTGCCCAGCCGCGCTACGCCACCGACGCCGCCGCCGCCGAAGCGCTGGCGCGCGCCTCCGGAGCGCCGCTGATCTTCGCCCCGGCGTCCTCGCGCTGGATGCGCGTCCTGCCCGGCGTGGCGCACCGCCTCGGCGGATGCGCCGACACGCACGTCACCTCGCTGTCGCGACAGGACGGCAAGCCGGTCATCACGCGCTGGTACTACCGCCAGCGGATGGAAGCCGCCCTGGAGCGCGCCGCGCGCCCGTGGGTGATCCTGCTCGAGAGCGGCTGTTACGAAGCCTGGTCCGGCGCGCCGGGTACGGCGCGGCTTGAAAGGCTCCCGGTTACGGCCGCGCCGCGCACGCGCGTCGAAGGCGTGCAGGCGCCCCAGAGCGGCCAGCAGACCATCCGCCCCGACGCCGCGCTGCTGTTCGTCGCCGGCGCCGGCTGGACCAAGAACCAGGCCGATGGGAAGCCGCACGTCGCGGAAGCCGAGAAGCTGATCCTCGAATTTCTCGACCGGACGCAGTGTTCGCTTGGCAGCAGCAAGTCGCTGGTGGACCTGAGCGGCGAAGGCCAGGCGGTGCTCGGCTTCCTCTCGCATCTGAATCAGGTGGGGCAGACCGGCTCGACCCCGCGCCACCCGAAAGGGCTGGCCACTTGCTGCCACGGCGAGGAACCGCACGTGGTGGGCTGGCGTTTCGTCACCGAGCGGCGTGCCGTGAATCTGGACGCCAACTGCGGCTGGGCGCGCGGCAAAGCCGACGTCGTCTATGTGGCGGACGCCTTCGCCGTCATGGCCAAGCTCAACGAGTTGCTGCGATCCTAGGCGACTCGCCCGCGCCCGGCCGGCCGCCGCTAGCGGAACTTGCGCTTGACGTCCGGCCAGAATTCCTTCAACAGATTCCGGCAGGCGTCGTAGCCCAGGTTGAGCGAGCCGCGCGCCAGCGCGTCGCGAGGGCTGTTGCGGGGCTCCGGATACCAGGCGTTCTGAAAAAACGCGGCCGAGTAAGCCGCGGCGATGCGCGGTACGGCCACCATCCGTCCGCCGCGATCCCTGTGCGCCACGAAGGTGCTGCCGACGGCGTGCCGGGCCCGGCTGAAGAAGCCGTTGCAATCGCACCGCCGGTAGTGCGAATCGACGCTCATGGCGATGTCCAGCCCCATCCGGATGGTCGAACGCGCCGTGAAGCGCAGCGCGCGCGAGCCGGACCGCCGGCCGAATCCCCTTGCGCCGTCCCACTCTTCCGGGTTGTCGCGCGCCTGATCCCAGCCTGCGCCGGCGAGCGTCCCGAGGTGAGCGACCGGGCCGTAGGTGTCGCGCAGATACTGCTCAAACTTATCCTTCGGCGTCAGGGGCGCCGGGATGTTGATGGTGGAGCGCGGGATCGGGAGCAGCCCACGTTCGGGGCGCGCCGCGGGCGCGGGACCGCTGCTCTCCCGCTCCCCGGCCGCCGCCTGCGCCGCAAGCGGAGCGGCCGCGAGCGCCGCCAGCGCCAGCGCGGCCAGCCGCCGCTCTATCCTCATGCCGGCACCTCCCGGACAGATTCAAGAATACCAGTTCCAGGCGCGGAAGCTTCCGCCGCGCCCCCGGACACGCGGTGCTCCCGGCTCCTCGCGCCGGGCGCATCCCACGGCGGACCGGGCGGTCCGCTATAATCGGCGGGAACATGCAACGGAGCCTTCTCTACGCCGCCATCGCGGCCGCCGTGGCTGCGGGCGCATCCTGGACCGCGGGCGCCTACGTCTGGACTGGTCCGGCCTTAATCGCGCTGTTCGGTGCCCTGGCGGTTTACGTGCGCGCCTTCGAGGCCACCAAGGGCTTTTCGTTCACGCTGTGGGTCTTCGCTTTCGTCGCCGCGTCGATGTTCTACCCCGCCGCCTTCGTTTCCTGGGGGAGCTTCGAGCTCAAAACCCTGATCGTGCCGCTCATCCAGGTGATCATGTTCGGCATGGGCACCCGCCTGAGCCTGTCGGACTTCGGGCGCGTCTTCAGCATGCCCAAGCCGGTGTTCATCTGCATGTTCTTGCAGTTCACGGTCATGCCGCTGACCGGCTTCGCGCTGGCCAAGCTGTTCGGCTTCGAGCCGGAGGTCGCCGCGGGCGTGATTCTGATCGGCTCCTGCTCGGCGGGGGTGGCTTCGAACGTGATGGTGTATCTCGCCAAGGGCAGCATCGCGCTGGCGGTGACCATGACCACCTGCTCGACGCTCATGGCGCCGGTGATGACGCCTTTCGCCATGAAAGTGCTGGCCGGACAATACGTCCCCATCAATTTCCTGAACATGATGGTGGAGATCATCCAGATGATCATTCTGCCGGTGTTCGGCGGTCTGTTCTTCAACAAGATCTTCCACGGAAAGGTGGGATGGCTCGACCGCGCGCTGCCGGTGGTTTCCATGGCCGGCATCTGCTTCATCATCGCCATCATCACGGCCCTGTCGCGCGACAAGCTGCTCGAGGTCGGGCTGCTGCTGATCCTGGCCGCCATGCTGCACAACTGCGTCGGCTACCTGCTCGGATACTGGGGTTCGAAGGCCTTCGGCCTGGAAGAAATCGCGGCGCGGACGGTGGCCTTCGAGGTCGGACTGCAAAACGGCGGCATGGCCTCGGGGCTCGCCATCAATGTTCTCAAGAGTTCCGACGCCGCGCTGGCCCCCGCCATCTTCGGCCCATGGATGAATATCTCGGGCTCGGCTCTCGCCTCCTACTGGCGCCGCAAGCCGGTCGACGATCCCTTCCGCGCCGCCCGCCCGGATTCCGTGACGGCCGCGCGCGGCTGAGCCCGGGCCCGGCGCGGATCTTTCCCGGACGGCGTGGTGTGATTTCACGCGCCGGATGCGGGAGAATCGAAGTATGGGCGTGTTGCCGCTGTTCCTGTTGCTGCTGGCCGCGGGCGATTTGCGCGCGGGTGTCGCCCTGCTGGTTGGGGAACCGTTCGGCCGCTTCGGCTGGTTTAACCCCACCGGCCACGCCGCGGTGTACCTCTCCCGCGTCTGCGCGGAATCGCCGGTCGAGTTGCGGCGTTGCA
>CAKZVG010000300.1 GCA_937921835.1 uncultured Bryobacteraceae bacterium
CGGACGGGATCGGGCTTCATGGTCCAGCCGGGATTGCGGTGCCACTGGGCGTAGGCGTGCGTGACTTCGCCCAGGGTGCCTTTTTCGATCATCTGCTTGGCGGTCTGGTAGAAACGGCTGTAGCGGCGCTGGAGGCCCACCTGTAGGACCTGCTTGGGGTGCTCGGCGCAGAGCTTGCGCAGCGCGTGCACTTCCTCGGGCTTGAACACCAGGCTTTTTTCGCAGAAGACGTGCTTGCCGGCCAGCAGGGCGTCGCGCGTGATGGGGAAGTGGGTGTAGAGCGGCGTGGCGATGACCACGGCGTCGATGTCCTTGCGCGCAAGCAGTTCGCGGTAATCCTTATAGCCCTGCGGCTTGTCCTTCGAGAGTTTGATCGCCGCCTGAAGATTGGGGTCGAAAACGTCGCACAGCGCGACGCAGCGCCCGCTGTCGCCGACCCAGTTGAAATGCTTGATGTGATACTGGCCGCGGCCGCCGGTGCCGATAATCCCGTACTGGACGACGTTGTTCGCGGCCCGGACCTTCTGGATATACGGCCCGCCTGCATATTTCGCGGCCGCCGCGGCGGCCGTGGCCGCCCCGGCCATCGCCACAACCTGGCGGCGCGTGACGTTTTTCTTGTTTTCCATGCGTGCGACCTCTCGAAGAGATGTGAAAACCGGGCGTTTCAGTCCTGAGTCTAGCGAAGTCCCGAGCCGCTTTGCAAACCAGTTACGGGGACGGCTCCGGCCCCGCGCCGGAATCCTGCTGGCGTCCCCGCCGCACCGACCACTCCGCGCCCGCCAGAACGATCATGGATGCGAGGAAGCTCCACAGAATGATGCTAACTGAATAGACGAACGGCCCGTATTCGCGTTGCAGTTTCAGACGGAGCCAGGGCCAGGTGAGCAGGTTGACGTACTTGAGCAGTTCGAGCAGCAGCCCCACCAGAATGGCGGCCGGCGCCACCTGCATGGCCGGCACCTTGCGGTTGGGCAGCAGCCAGTAGATGAAAAACAGCATCAGCATGGAGATTGGGACCGCCGCCATCTTGAAGAACGCGACGTTTAGAAACGAAAGAAACCGGCCCGTGTACCCCTGCGCGGCCAGGAACTCCAGATTGACCGCCGTGAGGGTGGTGGACAGCAACGCCAGCGTGCCGCACAGGAAGATCATTCCCAGACTGAGCACCTGGTTGCGCACGTAGCTGCGGTTCGGACAGCCCCAGGCGCGGTTGAGCGAGACTTCGAGGGGTTCGAAGATGCCGTTGGCGGTGAACAGCAGCAGGAACATCGAGGTGAGTTGGAAGCGGGTGGCGGGGATGTTGCGTTCGATGAAGCTGGCCAGCGGTCCGGGGAAGTAGTCGCGCAGCGCGAAGAACACGGCCTTTTCGGCCGAGCGCCATTCAAGCACGTCGTGGCAAACGGCGAGAATCACCAGCAGAAACGGGAAGAAGGACAACAGCACGCTGGCCGCGATGGAGAAGGAGTAGACGTGCACCTCGGTCTCCATCAGGTAACGGGCGGTGGGGCGGAAGGTGCGCGCCAGGCGTTCCCAGCGGCTTTCAAACAGCAAGGGCACCGGAAAGTCCACGTGGCCTCGGGTCAAGCCGGAGCGGGCCAGGAGAGCGCGGGATCGGAGGTCTCCTTCATCCGCGCCGCCAACCGCCCGCGGAGATCGCGCAGCAGCGCCTCGGATCCGGCTTCCCCGGCCAGGTTGCGTGTCTCGGCGGGATCCTGGCGGTGGGCGTACAACTCCTCCCGCCCTGATTCCCAGCGGATGAGCTTGTGGCTGAGCGTGCGCACCAGCCGGAAGGGCTCCACCGCGCGGCCGGTGGCGAGCGCGTTGGGACGGCCGTCGGCCCAGGTGGCGAAGGCGGCGTCGCGGTCCGGCACGCCGGTTTCAAGGACCTTGCGCAGGCTGTGGCCGGAGAGCGGATAGGCCGGGCGCACGCCGGCGTAGTCCAGCCAGGTGGCGGGCAGGTCGATGGAGCTTGCGGGCATATCCTGACTGGCCATCTTGCGAACCGGGCCGCCCGCCGCCAGGAACGGGACGCGGATGGATTCCTCGTAGGGGACCACTTTGCCGGTGATTCCGCGCGAGCCGCACATGAAGCCGTTGTCGCCGACGAACAACACCAGGGTGTTCTCCCAGAGCTTGCGCCGGTCCAGCGTATCGGCGACCTTGCCGACGGCCTCATCGAGGTGGGTGATCACCGAGTAGTAAGTGACCCAGTCATAGGGCTTGCCGCCCGGCGGATGGATGGGCGGCGCGATTGCCGCTGGATCCTTTCCTTCGTAATGGCGCCGGAATTCCCCGGAAGCGTACCAGGGCGTGTGCGGTGCGTTGTAGGTCAGCCAGAGCAGGAAGGGACTGCGCGCCGACTCCAGGTACTCGCAGGCGGCGTTGGTGAAGAGGTCGGTGATGTGGCCGCGCACGGTTTCGGCGGCGCTGGAATGGCCGCGCCGCAGTTCGGGGTCCTGATACTTCGAACTTCCGCCCGCCAGCCAGAGCGGGGCCTTGGCGAATCCGCAGGCCCGCGGGGTGGGCCGGATGTGCCACTTGCCGATCAGCACGGTGTCATAACCGGAAACGCGCATCTGTTCGACCACGGTGGGCTCGAAACCCTCGCGGAAGCTGGTCTGCCCGTTGCTCAGCAGCCCGCTCTGGAAAGTCTCCAGGCCGCTCAGCATGATGCCGCGGCTGGGAGCGCACTGCGAGGTGGTGATGATGCCGTTGGTGAAGTTGACGCCGCGCGCGGCGAGGCGGTCCAGATGGGGCGTGCGGATGTGCGGATTGCCGTTGGCGCCCAGGCACTGCCAATGGTGGTCGTCGCTGAAGATGAATACGATGTTAGGCCGCGCGGCCGGGGCGGCGGCGAGCGGAGCGGCGGCCGCGCCGAGGAACGTGCGGCGGCTGAGGCCGGTGGCGGGTTTCATCTCGCTTCAGATTCTACCGGAAGCGCGTGGGCCGCGTGGGCGGCAATAATGAGAGGGGCAGTCTGGGTACAACATGAAGATCGTGCTGATCTCGACCTATGAGCTGGGACACCAGCCGTTCGGGCTGGCCTCGCCGGCCGCGTGGCTGCGGCAGGCGGGCCACGAGGTGTTCCTGGTGGATCTGTCGGTCAATCCGCTGCCGGCCTTTGAAGTCCGCGCGGCGTCGCTGGTGGCCTTCCACCTTCCGATGCACACCGCGACGCGGCTGGCGGGTGAAGCTCTGGCGCGGGTGAAACAGCTCAACCCGCGGGCGCATCTGTGCGCCTTCGGGCTGTACGCTCCGCTGAACGAGGGCTACCTGCGCGGGTTGGGCGTCGAAACGCTGCTGGGCGGCGAGTTCGAACCGGGTTTGCGCGCCTTGGCCGGCAGGCTGGAGGCGGGCGAAGCGGCGCCGGCGCGGGAAACACCGCTGATCTCGCTCGACCGCCTGCGCTTCCAGGTGCCGGACCGGCGCGGTCTTCCCGGGCTGGCGCGCTATCCCGCGCTGCGAGTGAACGGCTCACGCCGGCGCGTGGGGTATACGGAGGCCACGCGCGGCTGCAAGCACCGGTGCCGGCATTGCCCGGTGGTGCCGGTCTACGACGGAGCGTTCCGCGTGGTGCAGCGGGAAGTCGTGCTGGCCGACATCCGGCAACAGGTGGCGGCCGGCGCCGAGCACATCACGTTCGGGGATCCGGACTTCTTCAACGCGCCGGCGCACGCCGAGCGCCTGGTGCGAGCGCTGCACGAAGAGTTCCCCGCGCTCACCTACGACGTCACGGTCAAGATCGAGCATCTCAAACGCCATGCGCCGCTGCTGCCGGTGCTGGCCGGGACCGGCTGCCTGTTCGTCACCAGCGCGGTTGAGACGCTGGACGACGCGGTGCTGGCCAGACTTCGCAAAGGGCACACGCGCGCCGACTTCATTGAAGTCGCGCAGCGCTTCCGGGAAGTGCCGCTGGCGCTGTCGCCGACTTTCATCCCATTCACGCCGTGGACCAGCCGGGAGGATTACCTGGACCTGCTGCGGACCATCGCCGGGCTGGATCTGGTGGACCACGTGGCGCCCATCCAGCTTGCCTTGCGGCTGCTGGCGCCGGCCGGCTCGCGGTTGCTCGAACTCGAGGACTTCCGGCGGTGGGCCACCGAGTTCGACCCGGCGGGGCTGGTGTGGCGCTGGCGGCACCCCGATCCTTCGCTCGACGAGCTGGCGTCGCAAGTGCTGCGCCTGGTGGCGCGGGAGCAAAAGCCGGGCCGCGGCCGCCGGGAGATCTTCGCCCGGATCTGGGACCTTGCCGGAGCGGGAGCGCTGCCACCCGATTTTCACCGGACCGCGCAGGCGGCGGTCCCGTTTCTCGAAGAGCCCTGGTTCTGCTGCGCGGAGCCCACGGGCGAGCAGGTGGCTCGCGTGTAACAGACCGGCGCGCCGCCCGGCAGGGCGGGCTACGGCCTGGCCCGGCCGGAGGCGGTCCTGCCAGGCAGCGCCGCTTCCAGCGCCAAAGCTGCTTCGCGGACGGCTTCGGCAAGAGGCGGTATTTGTGCCAGGGCGGCGGCGGTTTCCCGTGCCGCCGACGCGGCCGAGAGAGCCGCGGCTTCGGCGCGCGTAGCGCCACGGTTTGCATCTTCGGCCGCGGACTGTCCCTGGCGGGCGTTGGCCGAGACGCGGCGGGCCAGTTCGCTCACGGCGGCGGCGCCGGCGGCGGCCTCGGCCAGACCCGCGGCGGCGCGTGAATTCACTTCGACCGCGCGGCGCGTGTAGCCGGCCGAAGCGCCGATCTTCTCCGACGTCCGGCGCGCCGCTTCGGCCGAGCGTTGCGCCAGCGCCCGGACCTCCCCGGCCACCACCGCGAAGCCCGCTCCCGCCGCTCCGGCGCGGGCCGCCTCGATGGAGGCGTTGAGCGCCAGCAGGTTGGTCCGGAAAGCGATCTCGTCGATGGACTGCACAATGGCCGCGGTCTCCGCGCTGAGCGCGTCGAGCGACCCGGTGACGTCCCCGGCCTCCCGCATCGCGGACTCGCCCGCCGCGGCGGACACGCTGACCCGCGCGGCGGACTGCTCAAGCCGCGCGCGGTCCTCGCCGTCGCGCCGCGCGGCATCCTCCAGTTGCGCGAGCGAGCGCTTCGCCGCGGCCGCCTGCGAAACCGTTCCCTCGGTCAGCCGGGCGAGCGAATCCGCGGCGTTCCGGAGACCCGCGCAGGCGGAAAGCAGCTTGGCCGAGCGGCGCTGGCACTCCTCGACCGCGCGCGCCGTCCGCTGCGCGATGCGGCCTCCGAGGGTGAACCAGGCCATCCCCGCCACCAGCGCCAGGAAGCCGCCCAGTGCAACGGCGGCAGAGCCACCGCTCCGCAACGCCCGCGCGGCGCCCGCGGCTACGGCCCGCCCCAGGTACCCGGCATCGCCGGTGGCGATCGTCCAATCCCAGGCTGCGAATCGTTTCTGGCGGGCATTGCCTCCCGCTCCGGTTCCGGCTCCGGCAATGAGCCGCCCGCGGGCGTCCCAAATGGCGGTCTCGCGGGACGATCCGGCGGCGAGCGCGGAGACGCCCGCACGCAGTCCTTGCAAGGCCTCCTGCTCCGGGATCGCGGCCGACAGCATGCCGGCGACCCGGGAGCCCTGCCGCACCGGCGCGAAAGCCGCCAGCCACCACTGCCCGGACTCCTCCAACCACCCGGTATAGTTTCCGCCCGCCAGAACCGCTCCCACCAGGGGACTTGGGGCGCCGTCCGGCTGGCGCGCGGGAATCAGGACGGCAATCGCGCGCCGGA
>CAKZVG010000301.1 GCA_937921835.1 uncultured Bryobacteraceae bacterium
AATCCGCGCCGCCCAGATAGCCGGCGTAGAGCAGCACCAGCGGGTCGATCACCAGTTCCCGGGCGGGGTCGAACTCGCCCAGGTGGAAGCCATAGGCGCCGTCTTCGATCCGGTACCCGGCCGCCACCTCGCGGCGGCGCCCGCCGATGTCCTGATAAGCAACCGGGCGCTGCTCGGCGAAGGCGCCGGCCGGGGTCTCGATGAGCAGTTCGCCGTCCGCGCCCAGGCGAATTCCCGAGGCGCCTCGCCAGAGCATGCGGATCCGCGAAGGATCGGCGCCCGGCCGCACGATGTAGGTGGATTTGAGACGCCCGTCCGCGCCGTCCCAGAGAACGTCGATTCCGGGCCACACGTCGCGATAGCGGACCGCGGCATAGGTGGCGAGCCCGGTCTTCCATCGTTCCCGGGGACCGTTGAAATAGCTCACCGCGGCGGGAGTGCGCCCGGCGCCTTCGGGCTGGACGTCTTCGCGGCCGCCGGCGAATTCGAGCTTCAGCGCCCACCCCGGCGGCGCGGCGGAGGGATCGTCCGCCGCCGGGCGGAAGCGAGCCTGCAAGGTCACCGTCATCCCGCCGGCGGTGAAGTAGGCGGACGCTTCGCGTCCCTGAAGGTAGTATCGGACGCGGGGGTCGGCCTGGCCGCGGTTCTCGATAAAGTACAGCGGAAGCTTCCACTGCCGGACGCGGGAGTCCGGCGGAGAGTCCGTTTTGCGCGGAAACACCGGCAGCCCCGGTGAGGCCAGCCAGACGGCAACGGCGGCCGTCAGGGCCAGGGGAGCAACCCTGCGATGCATTCGGCTATTTGACCTGGCGCCGGTACTCCGCCACCACGTCCGGCGGGCGTCCATCGGCCATCACCCGGCCCCCGGACAACCATACGGCGCGATTGCACACCTGCTCGACGAACGGGAGGTTGTGGGAAACGATGACCACCAGACTGCCCCGCTCGATCAGCTTCATCATCCGGAAATACGACTTGCGCTGGAAGTGCTCGTCGCCCACCGAGAGCACTTCGTCGATCAGAAGCACGTCCGGCCGGGTCTGGGTGGCGAGCGCGAAGGCAAGCCGCGCGGCCATGCCCGAGGAGTACAGCCGGACCGGCACGTCGAAAAAGGCGTCCAGTTCGGAGAAATCCACGATCTTGGGAATCAGCTTGTCCATCTCGAGGCGCGGAACGCGGTTCAGGGCGGCGTAGAGGTAGGCGTTCTGGCGCCCGGTCAGGTTGCCGTTGAGGGCGCTGCCGATATCCAGCAGGGGGCGGATCTCGCCCTGCCATTCAAAACGGCCCTCGGTGGGATAAAGAATCCGGGCCATCACGCGCAGCAGAGTAGACTTGCCGGATCCGTTGGCGCCGATTATTCCCACCACCTCGCCCTGCCGGAACTCGAGATCCACGTGCCGCAAGGCCCAGAATTCGTGCGCCCGCGAGGGCACCCGGGCGAGTGCTCCCAGGATGCGGCCCTTGAGCGTGCTGTGGCGTTCGGTGAGCAGCCGGTAACGGACCCCGATGTCCGCCAGGCCGATCCGTGCGTGCCCTCCGGCGCGCCTAGGAGTCCTCGTCTTCCGTTCGGCCGGTGCGCTCCTCATAGGTAGTAGTAAAACCTCCGCTCGGCGCTCAGGAAGGCCGTCACGCCGGATGCCAGGGCAAGCGCGGCCAGGCCGGCCGCGAGCGCCGTGGTTTCGGCGCCCGGCAGCGCGCCTTTCCAGATGGGCTGCTGGAACAGGCTGAGAAACGGGACCACTGGATTCAGCGCCAGAAAAAGCTGCGCCTTGGGCGGCGCGGCTTCGGCTTTCCACAGGATCGGGGAGAAGAAGAACCACAGGAACAGGACCGAGTTCAGCAGGTGGCGGAAGTCGCGGAAAAACACGTTGGCGGTGGCGCACAACAGGGCCAGCCCGGTCACAAAGACCAGCGCGATTCCAGCCGCCGCCGGCAGGAACAGCAGGGCGGCGGAGAAGGGCGCGCCGAAAGCCCCCATCAGCCCGGCCAAAACCACGAAGCCGGCCGCAAGGTCGGCCAGTCCAACGGCCACCGAGGCGAGCGGGAGCAGCAGCTTGGGCACATAGAGCCGCGTGACGTAAGCCGCATTGCCCACCACGGACTCGGCGCCCATCGCGCAGCCATTCGAGAACAGCAGCCAGAAGAGGTAGCCGCTCAGGAAATACAGCCCGAAGTCCTTCATGTCCCATTGATTCAGGACCGAGAAAATGACCGTGAAACTGGCGAAAATCAGCAGCGGCATCAGCAGCGTCCAAAGAAAGCCCAGCAGCGAGCCGTGATAGCGCTGGTCAAGCTGCTGGTAGACGAGTTGATAGAGAAATGAGCGGTATTGATACGCTTCCCTGATCCGTTCAATCATTGCGCTCCTCCGGGGAAGCCCGGGCCACGCCCAGAGCAGCGCGCAGCCACGGGTGCGGCCACCGCCGGACCACGATCTCGCGAACGTAAACCGGGACGCAGCCGGTCGAATGGACGCGGAATTCGTAGTCCTCGGGGGGCGGATCCGGAACCTCGAAAAAGACGTCGAAGACGAAGCCGGGACCGGCGGCGAAATCCTCGCTCCACACGATCCGCTCCTGGGCGAAGCCGCCTTTCATGCTGAAGACGTCCACGCTCGCCAGCCGGCCATGCGGTGGCGGTACGGCGCCCAGCCAGAGCTTGAACTCGGCGCGATAGGCGCCCGGTTCCAGGCGGATATAGGGACCGTAGACGACCACGCCGGCGTGGCCGGCCGGGGCCAGCGCACAGATGCGGCCGGTTTCGGGAATCCAGGCCGCGGCGCAGCGGGGATCGCGCAGGAAATCGAGCGCCCCGGCGCGCCAGGCGGTGGCGGCCTGGTGCAGCCAGCTCCGCGACACGCGCTGGTAGAGATCAAGCGTGCGCGCCGCCATGATCCGGGCGGAGAACTCGCGCAGGTAGCGCTCGCGCCCGGCCTCGCCCAGGCGGCGGCAAAGGGAATCGTCGCGCAGCAGCCGCAGCATCGCGCCGGCCAGGGCGGCGGCGTCGCCGGGCGGAACCAGCAGGCCGGTCTCGCCGTCGGCGACCACCTCCGGCGTTCCGCCGGCGCGGCAGGCAATGACGGGCTTGGCGCGCGCCATGGCTTCAAGATAGATCAGCCCGAAGGATTCATAGAGCGAGGGCGCAACAAAGATGTCGCAGTCCTCGTACCAGCGGGCCAGTTCACTGGCCGGGACCTCGCCGTGGAAGCGCACCCGGCCGCCATAGGAGTCGCGCGCCCGGCGTTCCCACTCCTCCTTCCAGGCGCGGTCTTCGGCGGCGCCGCAGTCGCGCCCAACGATTTCCAGGCAGGCCTCCGGTTCCGAGTTGAGCACGGCCGGGATGGCTTCAAGCAGGGTGTGGATTCCCTTGCGCCGCTCCAGGCGGCCGACAAACAGGATGGTCTTACGGTGATTGGAACGGGTTCCGTCCGCCGCGGCGGTATCGAGGCCGAGGGGAATCAGGGTCTGCTTGGACCGGACGCCGAATTCCCGGTCCACCAGTTCCAGCAACGCGGAAGTGCTCCCCGAGACCGCGCCGGCATGGCGCAGCAGCACGCCTTCGAGGGCCGAACAGGCGCGCAGGTCGGCGTTCATCTCCCAGCCTTGCGTCTCGCAAACCTCAAACAGCGGCGAATGCGCGCGCACGACGGAAGGGAGGCGGTGTTCCATCAGCGCCAGCAGCCCTTCGGCGTCCCAGTTCGGGCTTTCGACGAGGTCCAGACCCCAGCGGGCCTCGATGTCCAGCACCTTGCTCCGCACGCCGTTGCTGTAGGTGAGGTTCTTGGCCAGGGTCGGGAACCGGCGGGGGTCCGCAATCTCGCCCGGCAGAGGCAGCGCCACGGTGTGGTGATGCCAGATCCCGTCTTTGAACTCGGACCGCAGCGATGGGCTCCTGCTGACAAGGTGGACCTCGCAGCCCAGGTCTCTCAGCCCGCGCGCCAGGGCGGCGGTATAGCTGGCGATGCCGCCGGGCGATTCCTCGGGCAGGGACTGCGAAAGCAGGCAAACCGAGAGTTGCTTGGCTGCGGAGGGAGGGTAGGCGACGAACCCTGCGGCGTCCGGCGCGGGATCGAAGCGGCGATGGAGCGGGGCGGCGCGAAGGGCTTGCCATAGCCCCGCCGCGATGCCGCCGGCGCAGGCGGCTTCCATGCGCAGCCACGCCGGCAGGCTGATCTTCCCGCCGCGCAGCCATGCTACCATCGGGACCGCCCGCTCGCGGACGACCCGCCGGACGACCCGGAGCGCGATGCGCCAGCCGGCGAACGGTCCGGTGTAGTTCTTGAGCGCGCAGTAGACCGTATTCTTGGCGATGGCGAACCAGTTCAGCTCGAAGCCGTTCTTGCGGTTGAGCGAAGCCGCGCTCTCGTGGTAGACCACCGCTTCCGGACGGTGCACGGTGCGGAAGCCGGCCTGTTCGAGGCGCAGCACCACGTCGGCCTCGTCGTGGTAGTACTCGATGCGCTCGTCGAAGCCGCCGATCTTCTCGAGCGCGGCGCGCCGGAACATGCAGTTGTTGCCGGAGACCGTGTTCAGGAACCCCTCTTCCCAATCCCAGTGCAGGCCGGGCGCGGGCTGGTGCCAGAGCACGAAACCCTCGCGGTCGATGATGCCGTTGCGGAACTCGACGTCGCGGCCATTCATCCGGTAGACCAGTCCTCCGGCGGCGCCCGTGGCGGGGTCATCGAAGGCCGGGACCAGTTCTTCGAGCCAGCGCGGATGCGCCACGGCGTCGTCGTCGATGAAGGCGACCAATTCGCCGCGCGCCCGGGCGATGCCCTCGTTGCGCGAGACGGAAAGCACGCGCGAGGGCGTCTCCATCGTCTGGAGTTTCCCGCCGTGGCGCGCCAGCACCTCCGCGGTGCGGTCGGTCGAGGGCCCGTTGACCACCACCACCTCGAAGTTCCGGTAGGTCTGCTCCTTCAGGGTCGCCAGACAGCGCTCAAGCTGGCGGGCGCGATTGTAGGTGTTGATGACGACGCTGACCCGCGGGTCCGGGCGCGTGCTTCTCTCAGCCGGGTGCGGACGGTCAAGCAGGCCGGCGAGGGCCCGGCGCTGGCGCGCGGGCGTGAAGTCTTCCAGCCGCCGCCGCTGGCCCTCGATGACCGCGCGTTTGCGCGCCGGATCTCCAAGCAGGGCGGCGACGGTGTCGGCCAGCGCCTCGAAGTTCTTTTCGCGGAACAGCACGCCGGCGCCGCCGAGGGTCTGCGCGCAGGCCGGCTCGGCATAGGCGAAGACCGGCAGATCGAACAGCATTGCTTCCAGCAGCGGGGCGCAGAAGCCCTCGTGCTCGCTCATCGAAAGAAAGGCGTCCGCGCTCCGGTAGTAGGCCACGAGGTGGCTTTCGGGGATCTTGCCGGTGAAGAGGACGTCTTCGCCCGCGCGCAGCTTGAGGTCCTCCGCCAGGCGCCGCAGGGCTTGCACGTAGTCCGGGTGTTGGGCGTCATTGCCGGCCAGCAGGAGCGTGGCGGAGGGATCCCGCCGCCGGTAGGCCGCCAGGAAGCGGATCAGGTCGGCGGCGCACTTGTTGGGGGCCAGCCGGCCGACAGAAAGGAACACCGCTCCCGCCGGCTTGGGCCGCCCGGCGAGCACCGGATGGGGCTTGCGGGCGGCGAGTCCTTCGAGGTCGAGAAAGAGCGGGAAGACGCCGGTGTGCGGAAAGCCCATGCCTTCCAGGTCCCGGCGGCTCGCTTCCGACATGCCCACGGCGTACTCGTAGGCGCGGGTCAAGGTGCGGAGCTGGCGCAACCCGCGCAGGCAGGAGAGATAGACCGGGCTGCCTTTTTCGAAGAACCGGGGCGGGGTGATGTTGTGATACATCAGGATCCGCCGGCCGGGGAACCGCTCCACCATGGGCAGAAGCGTGGTGGCGTTGAAGAACTGGTGCAGCAGGACGTCGTCCGGAGCCGCGCTCTCGAGCAGGCGGTCGAGCGGCGTGACGTGTTCACGGACATCGCCGTGGGAGAATTCGGCGTAGATGGCGGCGGGGATGCCCAGTTCGGCGGCTCGCTGCTTCAACAGGATGCAGTGAGTGCTGACGGCGTCGGCTGCGTCCAGGGCGTTGGTCAGGATGTGGATCTTCATCGGCATGGCGCCCGTTTGCCGCCCCCTCGCGGCCGCGAGGCATGGCGCCGCGCGGTTCAGCGCGGGGGTTGGCGGCGTAGGGCCTCCTCGACCGTTTCCGCTATCAACTCGACGGTTTCCGCCGTCCGCTGGCCAAACCGGACCAGGTTTCGCGTGTACCACGGGAGCAGAGCCGAAATGGCCCGCATTACGAACTCGATGTGCCGCGGGTAACCGGACGGGATGGTTCCGATGGCGGCGGCGTCCTGGCGGAGTTCCCATACTGCCTGCCGGAGACGTTCGGCGCGGCCAACAACCCCGTCCGCGCCGGGGCGTGGCTCAGAAGCCGGTTCCGGCTGCGTCAGACCCGCGAGCGGCACCCGCAGGTATTCGAGCAGCTTGATCTCGAGGGTGCAGGGAGCGCTCCCGGTAGGGCGGGCTCGCACGGGCCTAAACCACCTCCAGAGCCACGGCGGGCAGGCGCTCCCGGCCGGCATCGGCGCCGAAAACCCTTTGCTCAAGACAACGGCGAAGCCGTTCCAGGGCGGCCCCGGCGGAGTAGTATTCGGCCGCCCGCCGCTCTTCTCCGGCCAGTTGCCGCCGCAGGGCGGCGTCCTCCAAAACCAATCCGATGGCTTCGGCGATGACTGGCCACGATTTCTCGGCGAACAGCACCCCGCTCCCGCGCAGGGTTTCCGGGACCGCCGTCGAGGCGTAGGCGAAAACCGGGACGCCGTAGCGCATCGCCTCCACCAGCGGCACGCAAAAACCCTCGTGTTCGCTCAGGCACAGGAACGCGCCGGCGATCTCGAAGAATGCGTTTAGCGTCTCCTGCGGCACCCGGCCGGTGAAGTGAACATCGGGCGTTCCGAGCTTTGCCACCAGCCTCTGCAAGCGCGCCAGGTAGGCTTCATTGCCGTCCCAGTGGCCCACGATGAAAAAGCGGCTCTTGGCTCGCACGAAGCGCTTGAAATAGTCAAAGACAAACAGGCAGTCTTCCAGCCGCTTATGGGGCGCGACCCGGCCGACCGTCAGCAGGTTGACCCAGCCGTCGGAGGAGAAGCGCCGCGCCACGGACAGATCGGGCGCCAGCCGGTACAAAGGCTCCCACAGAACGTAAGGCAGTACGGCGACGTTTCTGAACCCCGCCGCCGCCAGTTCGCGGGCGCTGAAGGTGGAGTGCGCCAGGGCGAGGTCCGTGCGGAAGGCATACTCCGGCAATTCTAGACGTCCCCGGCGGGAGGCTTCCTCCATGCTCCTGTTGGCGCCGCGGAAATACTCGGGCGGCGTGATGTTGTGGTAGACCAGCGTCTTATGGCCAGGGCGCGAGAACACCTCACGGTAGGAAGCCGAACCGTGCGAATAGTGAATGAGCGAGGTGTCGGCGCGGAAGCGCGCGGCGCGGCGCCGCGAATGGATGCGCCAGTCCGAGGAGACGTCGGTGTGGTCGCAGCAGACGTGGCACTCGATGCGGAGCAGCCCCAGCATCGTCCGCAGCGCGAACACCTCGTTGCCCACCGCGTCGTGGCGGCAGAGCTGAGGCGCGAACTGCAAGACCGCGGGCGGCTTCAATGCACGGGCCTCCCGTTGCGGTGGGCGGCCTCCAACTCCTCCAGGCGCGCCCTGATGGCTTCCAGTTCCTGGTGGATGCGCTCTTCGGCCGCGAGTTGCCGCTCGCTGTCGCGCAGCAGCGCCTCGTAGACCGCGTCGAATGGGTTGGGAACTCCAAGGGCGCGCATCAGCCGCCAGAGCACCGGGCTCAGCAGCCCGCCCAAGGCGGCCATGGCCCTGCCCCATAGGGTGGGTGGCCGCGGCGGCGCGCGGTGGATGGCGTTCCGCAGCCTGGCCAATTCCGGTCCCAAACCGGCCTCATCCAGGGCGGTGTGGCGGCGGAACGCCTCAGCCAGGCGCCCGTAATCGGGTGGCCCGGTCTGACCGGCCGGGCGGCCGGCGGCGCGCTGCCGGGCAGCTCGCAACAGCAGCAGATTCGCCTTGTCCGCGGGGACTTCTGTTTCCGGGAAGGAATGGCTGCTTCGCTGGGAATGCACGCTCGGAAGGCTCCGTTCCTTAAACTCTATCACGATCGATTTCCCGCAGTTCCGCCCGCCTGAGGAGGAGCGAAAAGACCGGGGCGCGCTCGTGTTTTCGCGCTCTGGCCCGGGTATCCGCCGGGGTGTGGGACCGGGCCGCGGCGGGCCGAACCCCCCAAGTTGATTGGCCGGGTGTTACAGGAGCATTCAAACGCCTGCCACCCGGCGCGGTGGCGAATATTCCTATGTTACATCCAGGGAGATTCCTCTCACTTGGATTGCGAGAGATATCCGCCGAACCCCATCGGGCATCACCGTGGGGCGGTCGAGAGCGAGCCTGCCGCCACGCCGCGGCTGCCGATGTTGGTCCACTGGTTGCCGGTGGCGCGGTACCACCAAAGGTCGTTGTTGGCTCCGTCGCGTCCGGCGACATACAGTTCTCCGCCCGAGGCGGCCGGCGCGCCGGTCTGCAAGACGCCGTTGGTGAAGTTCCAGCTTTGCCAGCCGCTGGAGGTTCCTTCGGTGTAGCCGCGGTACCACACCCCTCCGCCGCTGTCCTGAACCATGGTGTACACCGTCCCGTTGCCCGCCGCCGCGGTGCGCGGGTCCGCGCTCATAATCCCGCCGCCGTAGCTCCAGCCAAGCCAACTGCTGCCCTGCACGCGCGCCATCCAGAGCGAGTCCCAGTTGTCCCGCGCCGCCACGTAAACCACGTTGTCCGTTCCGCAGGACGCCGACGGTTTGCCCTTGACGATGCCCTGTCCCCACGCCCAGCCCTGGAAGCCCGTTCCCGGGATGAACCGTCCGCTCCACAGCGAGCCCCAGTTGTCCTTGCCCACCACGTACACCGAGCCGTCCGGGCAGGCGGCCATGGCCGGATCGGTCGAGAAGATCCCCGCCAGATAGGTCCAGCCGCCGAAGCTCCCGCCCGCGGTGTAGCTGGCGAGCCAATAGGAATCCCAGTTGTCGCGCGCCGCGATGTAGGCCGTGCCGCCGGCGGCGGCCGCAATGGCGGGCATCCCCTTGGTGACGCCGCCGCCGTAGCTCCAGGACCCCCAGGCCAGTGTGGAGGCGCTGAACACGTTGGCCCAGAGCGAGTTGTAGGTGTCACGAGCCACCACGAAGGTATCCCCGGCGGCGTTCTGCGCCGCGCTAGGATCGCTGGCGAAAAGCCCGCCGGCGTTGTAGACTACGGTCGAACCCTGGCGGGTGAGCCGGATGCCGGAGTTGGTGTCCCGGAAAACGGCGGTGGGCGTGGCTGCCGGAGCCGATGCCGTAGCCGGAGCGAAAATGATGACCTGATAGGTGAAGCTTCGCGCCTGACCGCCAATCAGCACGTTGGAGACCGTGACGTTGATGGGCGTGTCCGAAGCCGGCTTTGGCCACGGCGAACGCGAGTCCGTATCCTTGTTGTCGGCGATCCACACCAGCGTGTTGTCGCCGTAGCCGTTCGCCACCGTCTCCAGTTGAACCGGCACCGCCGCGCCCGCGCGGGTCATGGATACCGTGGCCGAACCAAAGTTGGCGCCGGGGTAGGAGAACGACCAGCGCGCCGGGACGACCTGATACGGAACGTATCCTTTCGGCGGCCAGGCGACGAATTCATCGCGCGTCGCCGGACGCGGCGGAACAGGGCTGTTGATCACCCAAAGCGCGTTCGTGGTTGGATAAATCCCGGATTCCGACACGTCCCCGGTGCCCATGAGCTCGGTGGGGGGATACAGGATCCAGCGCCGGTGTCCCACCGCCGTGTTGCCGGCTCCCTTATCCACCATGTAGAGCTCGATGCAGCCGGGGTCGTTCAGCGAGCCATAGGCGTAGCACAGGTTGGACTTGCCCGCCGCTTCGGCGCCCGCCGCCGTGTAGCACGCCCAGGTGGTGGGCGGCGAATGGCTGAGTTGCCGGTTGGCGCTCATCATCAGCGCCGCGTCCTGATCCTTGGCGTTTCGGACCGCCTCCAGCGTGACCCCCGCGGGGACGCCCGCCATCCCCCGGAACCAGTTCACCCGCAAAGCGACAGCGTCGCGGAAGGCGGTGGCGGTGGTGCCGGCGGCGCATCCGGCGACGCTTCCGGTCCAACCCATCGCCGCCGAGCGGGAGGGCGCCAGCGACGAGTTGTAGAGGGTGCGAACGGTCTCCCGGTCGGACGTATCGAACCAGCCCGCCGCCTGCAAGCTGGCATGGCGGCGCCCGCTGTCCTGGTCCTTGGCGGAATCCGGCGCCAGCGGAGGCGGACCGAGTTCGGCGAATTGGGCGTAGCCGAAGCTTAGACCGGCCCACGCCAGCAGCGCCGCGCGGAGAAGTGAATTCGTGCCCGTTCTCATGCAATCACCCGGACGCGGCGAGCGCCCCGGGGCGATGCCGCGGCT
>CAKZVG010000302.1 GCA_937921835.1 uncultured Bryobacteraceae bacterium
GCACCAGTTCCTGCGTGAACTGCCGCGTCGAGCCTCCCGCGCCATAGGTCACCGAAACGAACGACGGTTTGAGCGGTTCAAGCTGCCGCACGGTTTCAAGAAGCAGCGCTGACTCCTGTTCGCTTTTCGGCGGAAAGAACTCGAAGGAGAACGTGGTCCCGTCACGTTCGAAGATATCCCGGATATGCATCGCCCTTACCGTTCAGGGTAGCAGAGGCCGCCCGGTCCGGCGATCAGTCCCATGCGGCGCCCCACGCGCTCCAGGATTTCAAGCGCCCGGTCAAGCTGCGCGCGGGTGTGGGTGGCGGTGACGATGGTGCGGATGCGCGCCTTGCCGCGGGGCACCGTGGGAAAGCCGATGCCGGTGGCGAGCAGCCCCTCTTCAAAGAGCTGCCGCGAGAACTCGTGAGCGGTCTTGGCCTCGCCCACCATGACCGGGGTGATGGGCGTCTCACTGGCGCCGGTGTCGAAGCCGAGCGCCGACAGCCGTTCCTTGAAGTAGCGCGTGTTGGACCACAAGTTGGCGATGCGTTCCGGCTCGCCTTCGAGGATGTCGAAGGCTGCCAGACAGGCCGCCGCCACCGCCGGCGGATGCGAGGTCGAAAACAGAAACGGCCGTCCGCGGTGATAGAGGTACTCGATCAGATTTCGCGAGCCGCACACATAGCCGCCCAGCACGCCCACCGCCTTCGACAGCGTCCCGACCTGCACGTCCACCCGGCCGTGCAGATCGAAGTGATCCACCGTGCCGCGTCCGTTGCGCCCGAGCACCCCCGAGGCGTGCGCGTCGTCGACCATCATGATGGCGCCGTGGCGCCCGGCGGCGGCGGCCAGTTCCGGAAGCGGACCGATGTCGCCGTCCATCGAAAACACGCCGTCGGTGATCAGCAGCTTGCGGCCGGGCTGCGAGTTCAGCCCGGCCAGGATGCGCTCCGCGGCGGCCGCGTCGCGGTGCGGGAAGACATGGATGCTGGCCCGCGACAGCCGCGCCCCGTCGATGATGCTGGCGTGGTTCAGTTCGTCGGAGACGATGTGGTCCTCCTTGCCCAGGATCGCCGCCACGGTTCCGGCGTTGGCCGTGAAGCCGGACTGGAACACCACCGCCGCCTCCACGCGCTTGAAGGCGGCGATGCGGCGCTCGAGTTCCAGGTGCAGCGTCATCGTGCCCGAGATGGTGCGCACAGCGCCCGATCCCACGCCGAACTTGCGGGTGGCATCGAGCGCGGCTTCGACCAGCTTGGGGTGGTTCGCCAGGCCGAGGTAGTTGTTCGACGCCAGGTTGATGACCTCGCGGCCGTCGAAGCGGCAGACCGGTTCGCAGGCCGACTGAAGCTCGCGCAGGCGCTGGTAGGCGCCCTCCTCGCGCCAGGCTTGAAGCTGTTCTCCGAGATAGGCAAGTGGATCCGGCATAATCGTGGGCGCGGCGGACCGCCGCAACCGAGTGATAGCATGGAGCGATCCCGAATGTCCATCGGGCGCGGCCGCCGCCCTGCGTGGCGCGGTCTTTTCCCCGCGCCCGGCCGCACGCTGACGTACGGGCGGGCACTCCCGCAGCCTCGTTGGGATGCTGCTTTGCGGCTTTCACCTCCCGGCCACCGGGAGCGGGTTCGGCCAGCTCCAGTCGGAGGCGTGGGCGCCGCCGGAGGGGGCTGTTCCACGCACCCTGCGGCGGGATGAGCGTCCGGTTCGTCTGGCTGCGGCGGCGGACTCCCTACACCTTCTCGGGCACCACGAACGGCTTGCGGTAGTTGCGGGTGAACATGCGGTTGGCTTCGTCGTCACCAACGCACTTCATCGACGCGGCGTCGAAGGTCAGGGTGCGGCCCAGGCGGTAGGCGATATTGCCCAGGTGCATCAGGGTGCAGGAGATGGCGCCTTCCTCGATGTCCGCCGTCAGGTGCGCCGGGTTGCGCGTGCGCACGGCTTCGAGGAAGTTGCCGGTGTGGCTGCCGCCGCCTTCGGCCGAGGGGCCGGGCTCCTGTTCACGCCCGAGGTAAGTCCAGTACTTGGTATAGCCGTCGATGGCCAGGTAGCCCTTCGAACCGTAGAAAATGTTGCCCACGGTGTTGCCGCCGCGGCGGCCTTTCTCGGCTCCGATGCCCGCCTCGTTGTTGGTGATCCAGTGGCGCGTCTCGAAGACCATCAACTGCCGCTTGCCGCCGCCGTTGAACTCATAGGTCACCACCATGGTATTGGGCGTTTCCTGGTCGTCGTCGAACATGTAATGGCCGCCCATGGCGCTGATGCGGGTGGGATACTTCACGCCCAGGCCCCAGCGGCAGATGTCCACTTCGTGGATGCCCTGGTTGCCGAAGTCGCCGTTGCCGTAATCCCAGAACCAGTGCCAGTTGTAGTGGAAGCGGTTGCGGGTGAAGGGGCGCTTGGGCGCCGGACCGGTCCAGAGGTCGTAGTCCACCCCGTCCGGCACCGGCTCCTCGGGCGTGCGCTTGATGGTGTCGCGCCACTTAAAGCACAGCCCGCGCGTCATATAGATGTCGCCGATGAGGCCTTCCTTCATCTTCTGCACCGCTTCCTGAAGCGCCGAACCGGAGCGGCTCTGCGAGCCGTGCTGCACGATGCGGTTGTATTTGCGCGCCGCCGCGACGATCTGCCGCGACTCGAAGATGTTGTGCGAGCAGGGCTTCTCGACGTAAACGTCCTTGCCCGCCTGGCAGGCCCAGATGGTCTGGAGCGTATGCCAGTGGTTGGGGGTGGCGATCGACACCGCGTCGATCGACTTGTCCTCGAGCAGCTTGCGGAAATCCTTGTAGGCGGCCGGTTTCCTGGCGCCGGCCTTCACCACCATCTCCAGCCGGTCGTTGAGGATGGAATCATCGATGTCGCATAGGGCCGCGATTTCGACCTTGGGCAGCTTCAGATACTGGCTGATGTGCGACCTGCCCTGGCCGCGGATGCCCACGCAGGCGATGCGGATGGTGTCGTTCGGGCTGGCCAGGCTCCTGGCGGTGACAGCGCTTCCGGCGGCCGCCGTGCTCATCAGAAAATGGCGTCGGTTCATGAACTGCGCTCCTTCGGCGTGGCGTCACGCGCGCACGCGTCAATTTTATGTTACTTCGTTATTTCAAGTGGCGCGGCGGGCCGGAGAGCGGTTACCGGTGGCGGAAGGCGGCGTAGTGCTCCTTCAGCACGTCGAGCCCGAAATCTCCCCGGAATTCGCGCCAGACCGAGTGGATGTGGTTGGCGCGGTTCTGCGTGTTGTCGTACTCGATGAGGAAGTCCGGGGACTGGACGCGGTAGTAGTGCGGACCGCCGCGTTCGGCCGTGCCGGCCCAGGCGAAATGGAGATTGGTGCCGGCCTTGCGGAGCAGTTCCAGGCGCGCCGCAGCCACCGCCTCGGGCAGGTTGTCCGCGTACTCGCGGACGACGGCTTCGAGCAGCTCCCGCTGGCGCGGGCTGAACTTCGCCGCGGCCAGTCCGCTGGGCTGGCCTTCGAGCGCCGCCTTGCGGGCGTTTCCGGTGAGGATGTCCGGGTAAGCCTTCTCGCTGACCACGGCCTGGCGGCGCTGCGCGGCGTCGAGCGAGAGCAGCAGTTCCCGCGCCAGGTCCTCCTCCCGCCCGAGCACCCGCAGTCCTTTGTGGGGACCGTGCCGGACCTCGGCCGGGTTGGCCCCAAAGAAGTTCGGGCTGGCCGTCACGCGCCCGTCCACGACGGTGACGTTGAGGCTGACGTGGTGGCCTTCGACCCGGTATCCCCAGCGCGCCTCGCCTGGCCGCCCGAAAACCGTGAAGTTGTACTTCCCCGGGTTGCGCCGCT
>CAKZVG010000303.1 GCA_937921835.1 uncultured Bryobacteraceae bacterium
GAGATCGTGCTCGGCGAAGATCCTTTCGAGACCGAGTACCTGTGGCACAAGATGTACCGCATGAGCATCTATGGCGGGCGCCGCGGCGTGGGCATGCACGCCATCAGCGGCATCGACATGGCGCTCTGGGACATCAAGGGCAAGGCGCTCGGGCTGCCGGTGTGGAAGCTGCTCGGCGGAGGGTTTCACCGGCGGATCCGCGCCTACGCCAGCACGCTGTTCGGCGCCACGCCCCGGCAAACCGGCGAACTTGCGCGGCGCCTCCGCGGCCGCGGGTTCACGGCGGTGAAGTTCGGCTGGGAGCCGATGGGCGAGGACGAGAAAACCGACATCGCGCTGGTCCGCGAAGCGCGCCAGGGACTCGGCGAGGACGCCGACCTGATGATCGACGCCGGGCTGGTGTGGGACGCCAAGACCGCCATCCAGCGCGCGCGGGCGTTTTCGGAATTCAACATCTATTGGCTCGAGGAGCCGCTGCTTCCCGACGACTATCAGGGCTACCGGAAGCTCTCGGAGGCGACCGAGGTCCGCATCGCCGCGGGCGAAGAGGAGAGCTGCCGCAAGACGTTCCTGGAACTCATGGACACGGGCAGGATCGACATCGCGCAGGTGGACCTCACGCGCGTGGGCGGCTTCACCGAGGCCATGAAGATCGCCAGCCTGGCCGCCGACCGTGGCGTTCCGGTGGTGAACCACGGCTTCACGACCTACATCAACGTCGCGGCCGCGCTGCATTTCCTGAATTCCATCCCCGGATCCTTCATCGCCGAGTTCGTGGTGGAGGAAGAGAGCACGCTGCGCGATCAGATCACGCGGCAGAAGATCGTCGCCCGCGACGGAATGCTCGACATCCCGCAGGAACCGGGCCTCGGCATCGAACTGGACGAAGAGGCGGTGGCGAAGTACCGCTGGGACGGGCCGTCGCCGCCCGCCGCGCGGTATCCGCGCAAACGCGCCGCGAAGCTGGGCTGAGGTTCCGTTTACGGACGGCTGCGGCCGGCGCTCCGGATTCTCTCAAGCAGCGCCGTCATCGCACGCACCCGTTCCGGGTTTTGCGGGGCCAGATTCCGGGTTTCGCCGGGATCCTTGGCCAGGTCGTAAAGCTGCGCCTCCGCGCCGCTTCCCATCTCGGTGTTGGTGTTCTTGTTCACCGCCGGACCGGGGTTTGGCGGAATCAGCTTCCACTGCCCCTGCCGCAGGTTCTGGGTGCGCGCCTGGTTCACCAGGTGATCGCGCCCGCGCCGCGAGTCGCCAAGCAGCGCGGGCAGCATGTTGAAGCTATCGGGGCCCTCCTCCGGGCCGAGTTTCTGGCCCGTCAGCGCCGCCAGCGAGGCCAGCAGATCCACCTGGCCGATCAGGGCGTCCGATACCCCCGGCTTGATGCGCCCGGGCCAGCTTGTGATGAACGGCACCCGTGTTCCGCCCTCGAAGTTGCTGTACTTGCCGCCGCGCCAAGGTCCGGCCGGCTTGTGATCGCCGAGCGTTTCGACCGAGCCGTCGGCATAGCCGTCGTTGATAACGGGACCGTTGTCGCTCGAGAAGACGACCAGGGTATTCTCCGTCAGCTTCAGGCGGTCCAGGGTCTTGAAGATCTCGCCCGCGCACCAGTCGGCCTGATGCATGACGTCGCAGCGCACGCCGCACTGGCTGCCGCCCACGAAACGCTGGTGCGGCACGCGCGGCACGTGGATGTCGTGGGTGGAAAAGTAGAGGAAGAAGGGCCGGCCAGCGCTTTTCTCGATGAACGCCTGCGCCCGGCGCGTAATAACGTCCGCCATATCCTCGTCCTTCCAACGCGCCGACTTGCCGCCGGTCATGAAGCCGATGCGCCCGATCCCGTTGATGATGGTGTTGTCGTGCCCGTGGGTGTGCTTCACCTTGAGCAACTCGGGGTTGTCGCGGCCGGTGGGCTCGTTGCCGATGGGCTTGCCGTAGCTGACGCGAATGGGGTCCTTCGGGTCGAGGCCCACCACGCGGTGGTTCTCCAGGTACACGCAGGGCACCCGGTCGCCGGTGGCGGGGATGAGGAAGCAGTAGTCGAAGCCGAGTTCCAGCGGCCCGGGCTTGACGTCGCCGTTCCAGTCGACGTCGCCGGTTCCGAGGCCGAGGTGCCACTTGCCGACGCAGCCGGTCGCGTAGCCGGCGCGCTTCAACATCGAAGCCAGGGTGGTCTGCCGGGTGTCGATGATCAGCGCCGCGTTGCCGGGCAGTATGGTGGCGCCTTCCTTGCGCCAGGGATACTGCCCCGTGAGCAGCCCGTAACGGCTCGGCGTGCAGGTAGCCGCGGGAGCGTGGGCGTCGGTGAAGCGCACGCCGCGGGCCGCCAGACGGTCCAGGTTGGGGGTTTGCAAGCGCCGCGCTCCGTAGCAGCCGAGGTCGCCCCAGCCTACGTCGTCGGTGTAGATCAGAACGATGTTCGGCCGGCGCGCGGGCGCGGCGTTGAGACGGGAGAACGCGGGCGGGGCGCAGGCGCCCGCCGCGAGTTGAACAAAAGTGCGTCTGCGCATGATCCTGTTCTCAGGCCAGTCCGGCGTTCTTGAGTTCCCGCCGGGTGTAGTCGAGGTCCTTCTTCAAGGCCGCCGCCAGCGCCGGCTTGTCGAGGCTGATCTGCTTCTGTCCCGTGTCCGCGCCGCCGAGCGGGTACTCGTAGTGAATCTGGAGCGGCCCGTTGAACCCGCCTTCCTTGAGCAGCGCGAAGAACTTGGGGAAATCGACCATCCCTTCTCCCATGGGGCACCAGCGCGGACGCCACTCGCCCTTGGAGTTTTTGGCGAAGGTGAAATCCTTCAGCGCGACGCCTTTCATCATCGGCAGCGCCAGCCGCGTGCTCAGCAGCCAGCCGCCGAAGCCGCCCTCCACCGTGGCGTGGCCGATGTCGTAGTTGTAGCCCAGGTAGCGCACGCCGGTTTGCTGAAAGAGCATCCACAGGTCCCATTGCGGCGCGCCCAGGTAATTGAGGCCGGAATGGGTGTGGTACATCCCGTGCATCCGGTAGCGCTCGCTCAGCTCTTCGAGTTTGCGGACGGCGGGCTTCCAACCCTCGATCTGCGCCGGCAGGGGACGGTCCGGCTGGTAGCGGAGTCCACCCCAGCGGTAGTAGCGGATTCCGAGTTCGGAGGCCGTGCGGAGCATGGTTTCGGCGTGCGGCGTATCCGGACCGCTGATCTCGGTGGTGATCATCGAAATCTCCAGCCCGGCGGCGCGCGCGGCGGCGGCGGCTTGGGGAAGATCTTCGCGCGCGCGCTCGGGCAGCACGTGGCCGCCCTTGCGCACGGTAAGGTCGATGGCGTCGAAGCCGATCTCCCTGGCTACCTCGGCCATCTCCTTCCATCCCGCCCAGTGCAGGTGCTTGGAAAAGATGGAAACCTTGAGCGGCGCGGGGGACGGCTGTGCGGCCGTTGCGGCGGAAGCGGCCAGAAAGGCGCGGCGCGACAGGGAAGCGGGCCTCATACGACTGCTAGAGTATCAGGACGCGCGGCGCGGCGGGGCGATGGGCTAC
>CAKZVG010000304.1 GCA_937921835.1 uncultured Bryobacteraceae bacterium
AGGCGGAAGCGCCCGGCTGGCCGGCGACCCAACAGAGGCAGTTCTTCTCGCTGATTCTCAACCACACGATGCAGAGCTACTACGGCGACCCGCGCCACGGAGGCAATCGCGACCGGGTGGGCTATCGCATGCTCGGCATTCCCGCCACCCCGGTGCGCGGGCGCGAGCACCACGATCTCGCCGCGCCGGCGGCGCCTGCCGGGAGGCGGTCATGAAACACGTCAACGCCGTGGTCGTCGGCGCCGGCGCGGCCGGCGGCGTGGTGGCCAAGGAACTCGCCACGGCGGGACTGAGCGTCGTCCTGCTCGAAGCCGGCCGCTGGACCACCAACCGGGACTGCAACAAGGACGACCTCCAAAACCAGCGCACCTCGGTGTTGGGCCTGCCTTTCGGCCCCGACGACGAGCGCCATCCGCGCGTCGTGGTGGACGCTAAGGGAGTGCCACGGGTGGTGGCGCCGAGCGAGGGCGGCGGCCACAACGCCGCCTGTGTCGGAAGCGGCACGGTCAGCTACGGAGCCATGGCCTGGCGCTTCATGCCGCAGGATTTCAAGATGCGCTCGACCTACGGCGCCGTCGAGGGGAGCACCCTCGAGGACTGGCCCATCAGCTACGACGACCTCGAACCGTTCTACGAAAAAGCCGAGTGGGAATTGGGCGTCTCCGGCGACGTGGACCCGGACCCGTTCAAAGGACCGCGCAAGCGCGGCCTCCCGATGCCGCCGGTTCCGCGCAACCGCGAGTACCACATCCTCCACCCCGCGGCCAAGCGCCTGGGCTGGCATCCCTTCGACATCCCGATGCTGCGCAACAGTATCCCCTACAACGGCCGCCAGCCCTGCATGCAATGCCGCTGGTGCGTCGGCCACCAGTGCGAGGTGGACGCCAAGAACGGGACCCAGAACACCGTCATTCCCACCGCCCTGGCCACCGGCAACTGCGAACTGCGCACCCGCTGCCGCGCCAAGGAGATCCTGGTGGACTCGCAAGGGCGCCCGCGCGGCGTCGCCTATTTCGACGAGCGCGACCGGCTGCGAGAGCAAACCGCCGACCTCATCGTCGTCTCCTGCGCGGCCATCGAATCCGCCCGCCTGCTGCTGAACTCCAAAAGCCGCCACCACCCCAACGGGATCGGCAACCGCTACGACTGGGTCGGGCGGAATCTGCAAGGGCACACCTACGTCCGGGCGGCGGGTCTGTTCAAAGAGCAGGTCTACGACGATCTTGGCCCCGGCGCGAGCGTCGCCATCTGCGACTTTGCGCACAACAACCCGGGCATCGTGGGCGGCGCCATGCTGTGTAACGAGTTCATCCGGACGCCCTACCAGTACATCTCGAAAACGCCGCCCGGAATGCCGCGCTGGGGTCCCCGGCACAAGAAATGGATGCGCGAGACCTACGGCCGGCACATCAGCGTGGGCGGCCCGATCGAGCAGATTCCGATGTGGGAGGCGCGCGTCGAACTCGATCCCGAGGTGAAGGATTACTGGGGCGTGCCGGTTGCGCGCCTTTCGGGCAACCAGCACAAACACACCGTCGAGATCGCGAAATTCCTGGCCGCCAAGTGTGAGCGGTGGTTGCAGGAAGCGGGCGCGATCGAAACCTGGTACAGCCTGCCGGGAATCGCCGGGGCCAGCGGCGGACAGCACCAGGCCGGCACCTGCCGCATGGGGGACGATCCCAAGACCTCGGTCGTCAACCGGCATTGCCAGGTGCACGGCGTCGACAACCTGTTCGTGATCGACGGCAGCGTGCACGTCACCAACGGGACGTTCAATCCGGTTCTGACGATCCTTGCGATCGGCTACTACGCCGCGGCCTGGATCGCGAAAGAGTGGAAAGGCACGAGGTTCCGGCCGTGAAGCTCCGCCATGCAGGTTTTCTCACCGCCGGCGCGGCGCTGGCGCTCGCCGGCCTGTCGATACCCGGCTCCCACTATTACTACCGCTGGTCGGCGGGCGAAGGATGTGCGCGCTGTCACGAAATCCGGCCGCATTTCGATTCCTGGCGCGGCTCCTCGCACCGCCGCATTAACTGCCTGGATTGCCACGAAAGCTCGATGGGAACCAATCTGCATCGCGTGGCGGCGCACTGGAAAGGCGACATCCCCGAGCGGCCGGGCCTGAAACTCAACGACGTCTTCGCCATGGTCGAGCGCTGCAAGAGTTGCCACCAGCAGGAGTTCGCGCAGTGGCGCAGCGGCCCGCACGCCACCACCTACGCGCGCATTTTCACCGATCCCGAGCACAACCGCAAGCGCGTCTTGATGGACGACTGCCTGCGTTGCCACGGCATGCACTTCCCCGGCGCCATCGCGGACGTCGTCGCGCCCATCGACACCCAAGGCCCCTGGACGCTCAAGGACGGCAAGCTGGTCAACGCTCCCGCGATTCCCTGCCTCACCTGCCACGCCATCCACCGCGAAGGCGGGCCGATGGAGCGGGCCGGCACGCGCATCGGAACGCGGCAGGAACGCTTCCGGCCGTCGCTGGCGCTCAAGGACCGGCGCTCGCAAATGCACCTGCCGCTGGAGCAACTGCCGGTCCCGGAGATGATCGAAGGCGTGCGGCCGGTACGCATGTCGCCGGACCGCCGGCAGGCGCTGTGCTACCAGTGCCACGCACCGCTGGCCTCGCGCCTGGTGGGCTCGGGCGACGACCGCACTCCGCTCGGCGTGCACGAGGGACTGAGTTGCCTGGCCTGCCACCAGAAACACGGCCAGTGGACGCGCGCCTCCTGCGCCGGCTGCCACCCCCGACTGTCCAATTGCGGCCTGGATGTCGAAACTATGGACACCACATTCCGCGATCCCAAGAGCCGGCATAACATCCACTGGGTGAAGTGCGCCGATTGCCACCCGAAAGGCGTGCCGCCGCGGCGGCCGGCGGCTGCGGCGCGCGCCGTGGCCGCTCTCACCGCGCCCTAGCGCTACGCTTTGGACCGGGCGCGATCCCGGCGCGCGGGCTTCGGCGCCCCGGGATCGCCGTTTTCTGACATCGGCATCCGGAATTGCTTCGAGACGCTGCGAGCCGCCTCCACTAGCGCGGCGATGACGGGCGCGCTCCGGCCCGGGCTGAAGCGCGAACTCGGGCCTGAAATGCTCATGGCGGCGATGGCCGTGCCTTGCGCGTTCAGAATCGGAGCGCCGACGCAGGTGGCCAGCAGCGTGGTCTCGCCCTTGTCGAGCGCGTAGCCCCGCTCGCGGATGCGTTTCAGTTCTCGCCGGAACTCCGCCGGATCGGTGATGGTGTTGCGGGTGATCCCGGCTAGCGGGCGCTCCGCGATCAGGCTTTCCACCAGCTCCGGCGGAGAGAACGCCAGAATGGCCTTGCCAAGCGAACTGGCGTGCGCTGGAATCGACGCGCCGGGCCGCTCGGAAAGCCGCAGGGCGAACTCGCTCGGGACCACCTCCAGATACACGACCTTATCGAAATTCAGGCGCCCCAGGTTCACCGTCTCCCCGAACTCGTCGCGCAGGCGCAGCATGTGGGGCAGCGCGGTGTGGCGCAGCGCGTCGGCGCTGGCGACTTCGCTCGCCAGCTCGCCCAGGCTGGGGCTGATGTGGTAGTTCCGCCGCTCGTCGCGCAGCACGTAGCCCAGCGCCTGGAGCGTCGAAAGCACCCGGAACACGGTTGACTTGGCGACCCGCGTCCGCTGCGTGATGTCGTTTAGCCCGAGTGCGCCCGAGCGCGACAACTCCTGGAGAATCCGGAAGGTGCTGCGGACCACCGGCACCATGTAACGCTCCGCGGACGCGGCGGTGGGGCCTTTCTTCGGACGTGGCACCCTCTCAGTATGCCAGAGTTCATTAGAAAAACAACACGGCCGAACCCGGCCGCCGGCTCGCCGGGCTTAAATATGGAACTCCAGGATATCCCCGTCCTGGAGCACGTGGCCGCGCTCGACCATCAGGCCGTCGCGGCCGCCGGCGGCGTGGAACAGACGGGCGAAGCGCAGGTGTTCGGCGAAGTCCTTGTGCACCATCCGCGCCGCGTCTTCCACGGTCTGGCCGCGGCGCAGGATGAAGGGCGCCGCGAAATCCACTTTCTTGCCGGGGGCTTTAGTGTAGACGCGCACCAGCCGCAGCGCGTCGAACAAGGCGCGGCCGAACCCGTCAAGGTTGCGGCCTGTGGCTGCCGAAACCGGCACCGCGCGCATGCGGTTCGCGTACAGCTCCGCCAGGGCGGCGAAGTTCTCCTCCCCGCCGGGGAGGTCGATCTTGTTGCCCGCCAGCAACTCCGGCGGCCGCAGCCGTTTCTCTTCGAACAGCTCGAGCGTGCACTCGATGCCGCCGAGCACGTCCGGATCGTTTACATCCGCCACCAGCACGCTCAGATCGGCGTAGCGGATGGCCTGCGGCAGCCATGGCTCCAGGTAATCGCGCGAGACCGCCGGCAGGTCGATGAGCTGGATGGGCACGTTCTCGTAGCGCATCATCCCCGCCGCCGGCAGGCGCGTGGTGAAGGGGTAGTCCGCCACCTCCGGCTGGGCGTTGGTAAGCCGGGCGAGGAGCTGCGACTTGCCCGAGTTCGGCGGACCGGTCAGCGCCACCTGTCCGGCGCCTTCCTTCGGGATGTGGTAGAACGGAGCGGCGTGGTGCGCGCCTTTCTTCTGCGACTCCTTGCGCGCCTGCGACAGCCGCCGCTTGAGATCGGCCTGGAGTTTTTCGGTGCCCTTGTGCTTGGGCAGAGTGGCCAGCATCTTCTCGAGCGCCGCGATCTTCGCGGCCGGCGATTGCGCTTCGCGGTAGCTGCGCTCCGCCTCTAGGTAGTCAGGAGTGAGATTGGCGGGCATGCGGGTTCTCCTCCTTGCGCGACAGAATATCACTTCCCGGGCCCCGGCCCATGCTACGCTGCTCAGGGAAAGGAGAGACCGGGCGGATGAGGGCAGTGCGGATTCACGAACACGGCGGGCCGGAGGTGCTGCGGCTGGAGGACGTTCCGGAGCCTGCCTTGCAGCCGGACGAGATTCTGCTCGGCGTGCGCGCGGTGGCGCTCAATCACCTGGACCTGTTCGTGCGCGCCGGCCTGCCCGGCATCCGTTTCCCCATGCCCCACATCCTGGGCAGCGACATCGCAGGCGAGGTCCTGGCCGTGGGCGGGTTGTGCCGCCGCCTGAAGGCGGGCGACCGGGTGCTGCTGGCGCCGGGGCTGAGCTGCCGGCAATGTCTGGCCTGCTTCGAAGGGCGCGACAACGAGTGCCGCCGCTACGCCCTGTTCGGCGCCGGCGTTCCCGGCGGCTGCCGCGAGCGCATGGCGGCGCCCGAATACGCCGCCATCCCGATCCCCTCGAGTATGAGCTTCGAGCAGGCCGCCGCCGCGCCGCTGGTGTTTCTGACCGCCTGGCACATGCTGCTCACGCGCGCCCGCCTTCAGCCCGCCGAGGACGTGCTCGTGATCGCGGCTTCGAGCGGTGTCGGCATGGCCGCGGTGCAAATCGCCAGGCTGTTCCACTGCCGGGTGATCGCCACCGCCGGCGGAGAGGAGAAAGCGGCGCGTGCGCGCGAACTGGGCGCCGATGCGGTCATCGACCACTCCGCGCAGGACATCGCGGCCGAAGTACGCAAGCTGACCGGCAAGCGCGGCGTGGACGTGGTCTTTGAGCACGTGGGCGAGGCCACCTGGGACAAGAGCCTCGCGAGCCTGGCGCCCGGCGGACGCCTGGTGACCTGCG
>CAKZVG010000305.1 GCA_937921835.1 uncultured Bryobacteraceae bacterium
CACCCGCAGCGAGGGGTCGGCCCAGTCCTTGCTGCGCGGGGTGGGCTGGAACGGCCCGTGCGGCAGCGCCATCGGATAGTACACGAAAAACGGCTGCGCGCGATGGCGCTCCATGAAGCCGCCGATGAAGTCCAGCCAGACGTCCTCGCCGTAGCGCCCCTTGGTGTCCGCGCGCAACTCGCCGTTTTCGAGGATCACCGGGTCGGCGTAGCGCGAACCTTTGTCCTCGGTGTGCCCGGCGTGCCAGAGCGAGTACTCATCGAAGCCCGACTGTTCCGGGCGCATGCCCTTGCCGCGCCACTCCGGCTCGTAGTCCGGCGGGTTGTAGCTGTAGAGCTGCCACTTGCCCGCGATGCAGGTCTTGTAGCCGGCCTCGCGCTGGACGTGGCCGAAGGTGCGCTCCTTCGGATCGAGAATGCCGAACGCCTTCCAGTTGCGGAAGTTGTACCGGCCCGTCATGAGTTGCACCCGCGTAGGTGTGCACAGCGGCTGCGAGTAGGCGTGGTCGAAGCGCACGCCGGAAGCCGCCATGCGGTCGAGGTTCGGCGTGCGGTAGGACGTGCCGCCGTAGCAGCCCAAACACTCGTAGCCCAGGTCGTCCGCCATCACGAGGACGATGTTGGGCCGGGCCGTGGAGCGGGCGGCGGATGCGGCGCCCGCCAGCGCGCTATGCAGGAAGCCGCGCCGGGTGGTCCGGTCGATGCGAGGATTCATGGCGCTCACCCACGGAAAGTGTAGCGCAACCGCGGCTTCAGGCTCTCTGGTCGATCCGCTCCCGGATCTCCCTCTCGCGGATTTCGCGATCGCGCATCACGCCGGCGTGCATGATTTCGAGTTCGCAAACCATTCTCTGGCAGATCTCCGGTTTGAGCTCGGACAACTCCGTCCTCTCCTCCGGATCCGCCGCCAGGTCGTAGAGTTCGTAGCGCTCCGGCATGCCGTACGGCTTGCCCTCCTTGTAGCCGCGCAGCGCAGGGTTAGCGCGGCGGGTGAGGCCACCGTCCGCCTGGGAGAGTCGAAACCTGCCTCGATCCGTTGCTATCCTGGTGCCGTGCGCACCTCACTTCACCTCGCCGCCCTGCTCCTCGCCGCCGCCGCGCTTCACGCCGCCGACGTGTTGCGGGTGATGAGCTACAACGTCCGCTATCCGGCGAAATCCGACGGCGCGAACGTGTGGGAGTTGCGGCGCGACCTGCTCGTCGAGAGCATCCGCGCCAAGGACCCGGATCTCGTTGGCACGCAGGAACTGTTTCACGAACAAGGCGAATACATCGTCTCCAAACTGCCCGCCTATGCGTGGTTCGGCGTCAGCCGCCGCGGCAACCGCGAAGACGAGTTCATGGGCGTCTTCTACAAACGCGGCCGGCTGGCGCTGGTGGAATCCGGCAACTTCTGGCTCTCGGAAACGCCCGAGACGCCCGGCAGCATCTCCTGGGACATGTCGCTGCCGCGCATGGTCACCTGGGGGCTGTTCGAGGTGAAGGGCTCGGGACGGCGATTCTACTTCTACAACACCCACTTTGCTCACCGGCGCGAGGACGAACCGGCGCGGCTCAACTCGGCGCGGCTGATCGCCTCGCGTATCCGCGCACTGCCTCCGGAAATCCCCTTCCTGATGACCGGCGACTTCAACGCGCCCGCGGGCGGAGAGGTCTACCGCGTCTTCGAGGGCCTGCTCACCGACGCCTGGAAAGCCGCGGCGCGGCGCGAAGGCCCCGAGGGAACGTTTCACGGCTTCAAGGGCCAGCCCACGGGTCCACGCATCGACTGGATCCTGTTCCGCGGACCGTTCACGGTGGACTCCGCCGAGACCGTGACTTTCAACGACAACGGGCGCTACCCGTCGGATCATTTCCCGGTGCTGGCGGTGCTGAAACTCGACGCGCCGAAGTAGCCGTCACGCTTCGCGCGCGATGCGCGAGGGCGGCATCACCCAAGCCTCGGGAACCTGCCCTTCGGGGAGCAGCAGCCCTTTCTCGAGGTAGCGGATCTTCGACGCCGTGCGCGCCGCGTGCGGGTCGTGCGTCACCATGACGACCGTTTTGCCGAATTCCTGATTGAGGCGCGCAAGCAGCGTAAGCACCTCCTGCGCCGAAGCCGCGTCGAGGTTGCCGGTAGGCTCATCGGCCAGGATCAGGTCCGGATCGGTGACGATGGCGCGGGCGATGGCCACCCGCTGTTCCTGCCCTCCCGACAACTGCCGCGGAAAATGTTTCAGACGGTCGTCGAGTCCCACCAGCTTGAGCGCCGTGGCGGCATGCTCCATGCGCTCCTTCTTGCTGAGATTGGTGAGCTTCAGCGGCAATTCGACGTTCTCGATCGCGGTCAGCACCGGAATCAGGTTGAAGGACTGGAAGACGAAGCCGATGTGCCGGTTACGCCAGCGCGCGATCGCCCCGTCGTTCAGCGCGCGCAGGTTCTCGCCCAGCACCAGGATCTCGCCCGCGGTCGGTTTGTCCATGGCCGCGATCAGGTGCAGCAGCGTCGACTTGCCCGAACCCGACGGGCCCATCAGCGCCACGAACTCGCCCTGGTGGATTTCGATGTCCACGTCTTTGAGCGCCACGACGTGAAACTCGTCGCGGATGAACTCCTTGCCCAGTTTGCTGGT
>CAKZVG010000306.1 GCA_937921835.1 uncultured Bryobacteraceae bacterium
GGCATGGCCGGGGCGCAATCCGGCCCGTGCCAGGAAGCCGGGCCTGCCTGTTTCGAGCAGGTCCCCATCCGTGACGGCAAGACCATGCCGGTCTACCGTTCCTTCCCGGTGACGCAGCCCAACCGGAACCTCACCTCGGCCGTCATTGTGGTGCACGGCAACCGCCGCGATGCCGACCGTTACTTCGCCGCCATCGTCGAGGCCGCGAGGGCTCAGGGCGTGCTTGGCGCCACCCAGCTCATCGCGCCCCAATTCAAGGCTCACGCCGGCGCCTGCCAGGACCCGGTCTCGGAAGGGGAGATCTTCTGGTCCTGCAATGGATGGAAATACGGCGAGCAGTCGCTCAACGAGCCGCGTGAGGACTCCTTCTCGGTGGTGGACGCCATGCTGCGGCTGCTGGCGGACCGCAAGCGTTTCCCCGCCTTGCGCTCGATCGCGGTCACCGGCCACTCGGCGGGAGGCCAGTTCGCACAGCGCTATGCCGCCGGCAACCGCGCCGAACAGGGCTTGGGCGTGCCGGTGCGCTACATCGTGGCCAATCCCTCTTCCTATATGTATCTCGACGCGCGCCGGCCCACCGCGGGCGGCTTCGGGGCCTTCGCCGGAGCGGCCGGCTGCCCGGACTACAACCGCTTCCGCTATGGAATGGAGAAGCGCGTGGGCTACCTGGCCGCCACGCCCGACGCCGACATCCTGGAGCGCTTCCCCCGCCGCGACGTAACGTACCTGGCGGGCGAACTCGACGTGAGCCAGGACGACCCGTCGCTCGACAAGACCTGTCCCGCGATGGCCCAGGGACCGAACCGGCGCGAGCGCGCTCTCAACTTCTGGAACTACATCCGCTCGTTCTATCAGGCCCGTCACGGCTTCGCCGTCATCCCTGGCTGCGGCCACGACGCGCGCTGCATCTACGTCTCCGAAGCCGGGCGGCGGGCGGTGTTCGGCGCCGGCAACTAAGGCCGGCGATTCCCCATACTGCAACTCGGTAGCATCTCTTGCCAGCGCGGCGGGCCGCTCACGGCGGAATCGGGACCGCTCGCCGCCTCATTGGGTTCCAGCGGCCAGAAAATCCTCCGTGTCCGGGAAACCGCGGCCCAGACTGGAGGAGATGATACCGAGTTGCATCAAAATGATCCTGCATTCCCGTTCGCTGGCCGCGCTGGCGCTTCTTCTTCTGCTTTCCGCCCCCCCAGGTCCCGGCCAAAGCATCTCCCCGGAGATCACCGGTACGGTTCTTGATCCCAGCGGCGCGCCCATATCCGCGGCCACCGTCACGGCGGCCAACACCGCCACCGGCGTGGCCTCGCGCACGTTGACTGCCGAATCCGGGTTGTTCCGCATCGGAGGCCTGACGCCTGGGACTTACGATCTGACGGTACGCCGCGAAGGCTTCCAGACCCGCCGGGTGGCGGACATCCGCCTGCTGGCGGGCCAGCGCTGGGACGAAGTAATGACTCTCGATCTGGCGGCCGTATCGCAGGAGGTCACCGTCCGGGCAGAGGCCGAAACGCTTAACACCGTAACCACCCATGGCGTCCGCGGGGGCGCGCTCACCTCCCGGGAAGCTTCGATGCTGCCCGTCCTGCACGGCTCGCGTGGACGTAACTTCGGGGTGTTGATGTTTGGCCTGGGAGGTGTGACCCCGGGCCGGGTGCATGCCCCTTTCACGGCCAACGGCAACCGTCCCGTCGGCACCCTCAACCTGATGGTCGACTCGGCCGAATTCAACGACGTCCTGCAAGGCTCTGTGATGGGACGCGGCACCACCGAGCAGCCCGTTTCGCTGGAAACCGTGGAGTCCCTGGAAGCCCAAACCTCCTCGTTCAAAGCCGAATCCGGCCGCGCCTCGGCGGCGGTCGTCAACCTTGTCACCCGCAGTGGCGGCAACGAGTGGAGGGGTTCGCTTTATTATCTCTGGCAGAACAGCGCGCTGAACGCCCGTAACGCCATGCTGGCGGAGAAACCGCCGCTACGCAGCCACGTTCCCGGCATGACGCTCGGAGGCCCCCTGCGCCGCAACCGGGTCTTCTTTTTCGGCGGCTACGAGATGCCGGTCCGCAATACCTACTCCACATCCACCCGCGTGCAGACCCTGACCGCGGAGCAGCGCGAACGGGCCGTGCCACGCATCCGGCCCCTGGTGGACATCTTCCCGCTGCCCAATCTTGAGGGCACCAGCCTTCACGCCGCCCGCGTGCCCAATCCCCAGACCCTCAAATCCATCACCGGCAGGATTGACGCCATCCTCACGGACCGCCAGCGTTTGAGCTACCGGCAAACGTATCTGAAATCCATTGGCTACAAGTTCACCGCCATCCCCGCCGCCAGCCGCGACAGTTCCAACGGCAACCGCCTGGCGGCGCTGGCGCTCGATTCCACGCTCAGCCCGCGGCTGTTGAATCAGGCCAGGCTCGCCTACAGCATCTATATCAACCCGCAGCGGATGGAGAACCCCTACTTCGGAGACCCAGCGCTGCACGGCCTGGTGGGAAGCCTCCGGGTAACGGGGTTGACGCCGATCGTCCAGTTCCGCACCAATGCCCAGCTCGTCACGCACAACTACAGCTTCTCCGACGATCTGAGCCTGCTCTCAGGCAGGCACATGCTCAAGGGCGGGCTGATCGCGCGCCGCATTCACGCCAATAACGCCACCGAAACGAATTTTTACGGCACCATGAGTTTCCGCTCGGTGAATGACTTCCTGGCCGGCCACCCGCTCTCCTACACCATCAACACCGGCGACCCGCGGCTCGACCTGCGCGCGGCGGAGGCCGGCGCCTACTTTCAGGACGACTGGCGCGCCACGCGCTTCCTCACGCTGAACCTGGGGCTGCGCTACGAGCGCTTCGCCGTTCCGACGGAACGGCACGGCCGATTGGCGGCGCTGTATCGCCCCGACGCCGACAACTTCGCGCCGCGCTTCGGATTCGCCTGGAACCTGGGGGACGCCGCCAAGTCCGTGCTCCGGGGCGGTTATGGCATCTACTACAATCCGCTGCTGCTCAACATGATCGGGGACACGCGCTTCGCGCCGCCCCTGGTCTCCAGCCTAACCGTGGCCAATCCCAGCCTTCCGCCGGACCTCAGCCGCGCCAGCTTGGGGCTGAACCGCACCGTTCTCGATCCGGCCATCCGCAATCCGTTCGTCCAGAATTGGAACTTGACCATCGAGCGCGCGTTCGCTCGTTCCGCCGTGGTCTCGGCCGCGTATGTGGGCACGAAAGCCGATTCGCTCGCCCGCGCGCGCCTGCCCAACGGCGGCGCCAACCTTGCCCAGACGGCGCGCCCGGATCCCTCCGCGGGCGTGATTACGCGCTATGAAAGCAGCGCTTCCTCGAACTATCACAGTCTGCAACTCACCGCCCGCGGCGCCTGGAGCAACGGCCTGGTGTTCCGTTCCGCGTATACTTTCGGCAAGAGCCTCGACAACGCTTCGGCCTACGCCGACGCGCCGCTTTCGGAAAACGATCTCCGCCTGGACCGCGGCGTGTCGGACTTCAACATCGCGCAACTGTTCAACGCGCACGTGTTGTATCCGCTGCCCTGGCTCAGCCGCCACCGGTGGCTTGGAGGCTGGCAGGTTTCGGCCCTCTTCACCGCTCAATCCGGCCGCGTCTATTCCATCCTGGCCAACACCAACAATCTTCAGGGAACGCTGAACAACCGCATCCTGAACCGGCCGGGCGCCATTCTGCGCGGCGGACCCGGCCACCGCCCGCTCGCGCTCGCGCCGGGCGTGCTTCCCGCCAGCCTCCAGCCTCCGGCCGGCGTTCTGGGGACCATCGGCCGTAACAGCGAGACCGCGCCCGCGCTGGCGGATTTCCACGCCGCGCTGATGAAAAACTTCCGCTTGAGCGAACGCGCCACTTGCGAGTTCCGGGTGGAAAGCTTCAACCTGCTCAACCGCGTGAACTACGATCCGCCCATCAGCAACATCGCGGACCCGCTGTTCGGCACGGCGCAAGGGGCAGGCGACCCGCGGCAATTCCAGCTTTCCTTGCGGGTGCGCTTCTAGCGCTGGAGGAAGCAGAATATGGCGCGCGCAATTCCACTTCTAGCCTTGTTGCTGGCGGCCGCGGCCCAGGCCGCGGCGCCGGCGCGCATCTCCGTGATCACCCGCTATCCGGACGCGCTCCAGGCGGCGTTGCTGGAGTTCGAAAAGCGCTATGGCCGCGGCCTGGCGCAGTTCACCTTCAGCAGCGAGAAGGTGCGTTGCGAAGACTTGACCGGACGCCGGATCGTCTTCGTGCACGGCCGTTTCTGGAGCCCCGAAATGCGCGCCTGCGGCGAAGCCGTGCGCCAGGCGGAGCGGCAGGGAACGCTGGTGGGCGCCTCCAACGGCTCGATCCTCGAGTCGAACTGGCGCGTCAGGCAGGCTGAAGCTCTGGCCGGCGCCGGCGCTTACCTGGATGCAGGCGGCGCCGCGAATCTGACCGCCTTCCTGGCGTTTCTCGTTCAAGCCGCGCAACCGGCCTTGAAACTCAGCGTGCCGCCACCCGGCGCCGCCGTCGAGGAGGGGATTTATCACCCCAAGGCCAACCGGGTCTTTGACCGTCTGGACGCCTATCTCGCCTGGTCCCGGGCGAGTGGTCTGGTTCCGCCCGGCGCGCCCATGGCCGGGATCACCTTCTTTGGCAACAGCCTCCAATACCA
>CAKZVG010000307.1 GCA_937921835.1 uncultured Bryobacteraceae bacterium
TTGATCGGCGTGGGGGTGGCGTTTCTATGGGTCTTCCCGATTTGTCTGGTGCTCTTCAAGGTGCTCTCGATGACCATCGGCCTGCGCGTCTCGCCCGAGGAGGAGATCCAAGGCCTGGACCTCGGCGAGCACGGCGCCAACTGCTATCCGGACTTCGCGCCCGCCGTGGCCAGTGGGGGTTACGGGACGCTGTCGGCGGGAGCAACCGGTTCGCAGGCCGCCAGTGAAGTCCGTTCCGCCGAGACGTAATCGCGCGCCCCGGGTCCGGCCGGCCGCGCGCGGGGGCCGGGCCCGGGGCCTGCACCCGAACCCGCTTGAGCGTTACCATCCATAGGAATGGACTTTCTAGCCTTTCTCGCGGCCGATCCCGAAGCAATGCGCCTGCCCCTCGAGGTGCTGCTGGTGTTCGGCACCGCCAAATTCCTCGCCGAGGTCTTTGAACGGCTGCGGCAGCCGGGCATCGTGGGGGAGATCCTGGCCGGGGTGGTGCTTGGCTCGAGCGTGCTCAACTGGATACGTCCCGACGAGTTGCTGCGCTCGCTGGCCGAAATGGGAGTCATGTTCCTGTTGTTCCGCGTCGGTCTGGAAGTGAAGCCGTCGGAACTGCTGAGACTCGGTGGAACCGCCGCCGTGGTGGCCGCCGCCGGTGTGTTCCTCCCGTTCGTCATGGGATGGGCGATCGTCAGCGCGTGGGGTTTCGGGCAAATCGAGGCGATTTTCGTCGGGGCGACGATGGTGGCCACCAGCGTCGGCATCACCGCGCAGGTGCTGGCGGCGAAAGGCCTGCTCAGCGAGCGTTCGAGCAAGATCATCCTGGCCGCCGCCGTCATCGACGACGTGCTCGGTTTGCTGGTGCTGGCGGTGGTGAGCAGCACCGCGCGCGGCAAGATCAACGTCGTCGAACTCTCCATCACGGCCGTGGTCGCCATCGCGTTCGTTATCGTCATGGCGGCTTGGGGATCGAAGGCCGCGACCCATGTCGTGCCCCGGGTCCACGCCTCCATGCGCGCGGGAGAGGCGGAGTTCTCCTTGGCCGTCGTCTTCCTCTTCGCTCTTTCCGTGCTGGCGGTGTATACCGGCGTGGCCGCCATCGTGGGTGCCTTCCTGGCCGGCATGGCGCTGGCCGAGACGGTAGGCGAGCGGGTCAAGGACCTGGCTCACGGCGCCACGGAACTGTTGGTGCCGTTCTTTCTCGCCGGCATTGGCTTGAACGTTGACCTGTCGGTGTTCGCCTCGCCGTCGCTGATCGTGCTGGCGCTGGTCATCCTGGCGGCAGCGGTGCTTTCCAAACTGCTGGGCTGCGGGTTGGGTGCTTTGCCGCTCGGGCGTGCGGACGCCTTCCGGGTCGGAGTCGGCATGGTGCCCCGCGGCGAGGTCGGCATGGTGGCGGCGCAACTCGGCCTGGTGATGGGCGCCATCTCGAAAGACATCTACACGGCGGTCGTTTTTATGGCGGTGGCCACCACGCTGGCTGCCCCGCCTCTGCTGACCCTGGCTTACCGCTCGGTGAAGAAGAACCAGGAGCAAGAGGTCTTCCGGCTAGGGTAGCGCCGGACGCCTGCCCGATCGGGAGCCGGCGCGGCCCCGGCGGTTCCCCATTGCCGCGGGGCGCGGCGCCGTCCCCGCTTAGAAATTCAGCTTGGCGCCCAATTGCGCCTTGCGGGAGAAACTGAGCACCGAGGTCCGGATGCGCCCGAAGGTGGTGGAATTCGCCGTGAGCGTGGGTGCGCCGAAGGAAGCGGTGTTGGTGACGTTGGTGAAGTCGCCGCGCAGTTCCAGATTCATGCGCTCGGTCAGGCGGACGCGCTTGAGGAACGAAGCGTCGAGGTTGAACCAGCCCGGGCCGCGGAAGTAGTTGCGCACGGTGTTGCCGAGTTCACCCGCCGCGGGAGCCGAAAAGCGCGCGCGCTCCTGCTCGTTGAAGTACCACTTGAATCCGGTCGGGTCGTCGTAGACCACGCCCATGTCGCGCGAACAGCCGCTGCAATTGGCGGTGCTGTTGACCACGCTGCTGAAGGTGTATGCGCCGCTGAAGACCGTCATGGGCCGTCCGCTCGACACCCGCAGGATGCCCGCCACCTGCCAGCCGCCGATCAGGCGTTCCAGCATGGGGCCCGCGCCGCCGCCCCAGCGCTTCCCCTTGCCGAAAGGCAGTTCGAGAACGCCGTTGGACTGCCAGACGTGCGTGCGGTCGAAATCCGAAAGCGCGTAATTCAGCTTGCGGTTCAGGATGTCGAAGGGCGAGGACGACGCCGACTGGCCCGCGCCGGTCGCCACCACCGTGAACGTCGGATCGAACGAGCGCGTGTCCAGCGACTTCGACCAGGTGTAACTGGCCTGATAAGAGACGCCGTTCGCGAAGCGGCGCTGGATCTGGAGGATCAGCCCGTGGTAGGTGGAGAAATCGTTGGAGTCGATTACCGACACGCCGCCGCCAAACTGCGGATAGCGGATCAGCGGGAACGCGCCCGCGCCGGAGAGGTCCGTCACCGAACGGCCGCCCTGAAGCCGCGTGGCAAGCGAGGAGGCCACCGACGCGACGCCGCCCAGGTTGAGGTCCGAGCGGTACAGCCGGCGCAGCATCGCCGAGCCGCTCTCGCCCGCCAGTTTCCGGGAATCCGCCGCCGTCAAGCGGTTGATCAAGTCCGACTCGCCGCCCGCCTGGACGGTGCGGAACGCGTCCAGAAAGCCGTTGCGGAGGATCTCGGCCTGGTTGGCGTCGTAGGCGCCGATCAGGTGATAGCCGCGGCGGCCGATGTAGGAGATCTCCGCCACCGTGTTCCGCAGCACCTCGCGCTGATAGCTCAACGCCCACTGGTGCGTGGTCGGGAATTTGAAGGTTGGATCCATAACCGTGATGTTGTTGTTGGAGAATGCGGCCGGCTGGGTCAGCTCGGATGGTTTGACGGCCGGCGGCGTGAGTCTTGGAAGTCCGGCCAGCCGCCCGCCGCGCTGTCCGTACTCGTCGTTCACCACGCCGATGGAGCTGCCCGGCAGGTTTTGGAAGACCCGCGAGGAGAGCACGAAGCTGTTGAGCCGGTCGTAGGCGATGCGGTAGTTGGCGCGGATCGAACTCTTGCCGTTGCCGCGCGGGTCCCAGGCGAAGCCGAGCGACGGCCCCAGATTCTTCCAGGAATCCTCGAACAGTTTCCCTTGCACCCAACGCACGGTGTTGGTTCCCGGGGCGCCGGCCACCATCGCCTGGTCCGGGCGGCGGATCCGGCCCTCGGGATCGGTGGGCGACATCTTGATCTCCCAGCGCAGACCGAGATCCACGGTCAGGTTGCGGCGTAACTTCCAGGTGTCCTGCACATAGAAGTCGTATTCGTTGAACTTGCCTTCGAAGTTATACAAGGCGGCGGCGAAGCGGTCGCCTTGCGCGGTGAAGGCCTGCGTGGTCCGGCCCACCCGCCCCAGCAGGAAGTTGATGTGGCTCTGGAAGCTCGGACGGTCGAAGGCCACGTTCAGGTCGGCGGGAAGGCCGAAGGCCGCGGGATCCACGGTGTTGATCGCGGGGGAGAAGTTGACGTCCTGCGCGACGTTCAACCCGGCCACCGACCCGCGGATGTCCTTATGCCGCTGGAGACGCATGTTCGTCCCGAACTTAATCGCGTGCGCACCGGTGAAATACCCGGCGTTATCCACAAATTGAAGCGTGCTTAGTTTCCGGATGTTGCCGAAGTAATACTGCGCCACGGTTGTTACCGGACCGTTGATGCTCACTTTGTCGAAGCTGCCCGGCTGATTGAAGTTGTACTGGAACCGGTTGAGGCCCACCACGAACTCGTTGGTCAGCCGCGGCGTGGGGCTGTTGCGCCAGTTAAAGGCCAGGTTGCGGGGAACGCGCTCGGTGTTGACCAGGCAGGGCTGGCCGGGGAAGACCTCCTGGCCGCCGTTGGCGCTGTCGCAATTGGTGTCCTGCCGCCCGAAATAGATGCGCGCGTAAACCGTATTCTTGCTGTTGATGTTGTAGTCCAGCTTGGTGGTGATGTCGTGCTGTTTCTCGGTGCGCGCGGCGGCGAAGATGAAGCCGGCGGTGTTGAGGCCGTCGCCGAAGTCGAAGCGGTTGGGGAGCGGCGTCGACTTGATGGCGGCCATAATGGTCGGGTCGTAGCCGATGCGCTGGGGGTCGTTGGCGGCCACGTTGTAGGTCCCGATGTTCAGGCCGGGCATCGGGTTGCCGTTGAAATCCACCGACGCGGTGGGCGTTCCGGCGGGGAAGTTGCGCCCGCCGCGGACGTAGCGCAGGACGCCGTTGCGCGCCTGCTCGGTGTAGACCGTGCGCGTCACGGTGCCCGTATCCCCGGCCTGCAACCCCTGGCCGTTGGCGAAGAAGAAGATCTTGTTGCGCACCACCGGCCCGCCCAGCGTCCCGCCGAAGATGTGCTGCACCAGCTTGCGCTTGCCCAGGCCTTGCAGGTTGTACTCCCACTCATTGGCGTCGAAGCGCGGCGTGCGGTAGAACTCGAACAAGCTGCCGTGGAATTCGTTGCCGCCCGAACGCGTCACCATGGCCACCTGCGCGCCGCTGTTGCGGCCCGAGTCGGCGGTGAAGTTCGAGGTGATGACGCGGAACTCGGCCAGGCTGTCCGGATTCATGCGCGTGGGGGTCGTTTCCGAGCCCCCCGAACTCGTCTCGTTGACGTCCACGCCGTCGAGCGTGTAGTTCCAGGCCCGGTCGCGCGCCCCGTGCACGTGGCTGGCGCCGCCGGTGTTGGCGCCCGACACCACGCCGGGCTGGAGAAACACCAGGTTGACCGGATTGCGCCCGCGCGTGCCGACGATGGGCATGTCGCGGATTTCCCGGCCCGTGATCAGGTTGCCGAAGTTGCCCGAGGTGGAGGTCTGCACCAGTTCGGCGGTGGCCGTCACCTCGACCTGTTGCGTGAGGTCGCCGACCTCGAGGCTCACGTTGAGGGTCGCGGGCTGGCCGATGTTGACTTGGTTGTTGGTGGAGGTGAACTTCTTGAATCCCGCCGCTTCCACATTCACGCTGTAGCGGCCGGGCTGCACCGCTTCGAAAACGTACGCGCCGCTTTCCGAGGTCTTGGTCTCGAACGTTGCGCGCGTGCTCTCGTTGACGAGTTGAACCTTGGCGGCAGGGACGGCCGCGCCGGTGGCGTCTTGCACCATGCCCAGCACCCGCGACGTGGTTCCCTGAGCGAACAGAACCGGGACGCAATAACCCAGCAGACAAGCGAGAACTCGAAGGATCATACCATGGGATGGTACCATGGCGTCCCTCGGCCGCGGACGAAGGGTTATCCGCCAGCGGGCGGCCGCGCCGCCCTATAGATACTTCTTCAGCCAGGCGAAAACTTCTTCAAAGAAGTAGCGCGCGTTCTCGCCCTTCGCGATCCAGTGGTTCTCGTCTGGGAAGATCAGCAGCCGGGAGGGGACCTTCTTGCGCTGGAGCAGCTTGAACATCTCGAGCCCTTGCCCGAGCGGCACGCGCAGGTCGAGCGCGCCGTGCGTGATCAGCATGGGCGTGCGGAAGTTCGCGGCGTAGCGCAGCGGGTTCTGATCCTGCCACTGTCCCTTGGCTTCCCAGACCGGTCCGCCGTAGCGCAACTCCCAGTAGTAGCCGCCGTCGGTGGCGCCCCACATGGATTCGTTGTTGGTGAGTCCAGCGTGGCTGATGAGGCATTGGTAGCGGTTGGTGTTGCCCGCCATCCAGTTGGCCAGGTATCCGCCGTAGCTGGCGCCGGCCGCGGCCTGGCGCGCGCCGTCGATGAAGGGGAAGCGGCGGATGGCCTCGTCGGCCGCCTGGTTGATCTCGCCGGCCGGGTTGCGCAGGACGTCGTCGTTGATTTGCGCGGCGAATTCTTCCCCGTAGCCCGGCGAGCCGGTGTAGTTGGTCATCAGGACCACGTAGCCGGGCGAGGCCAGCAGGTGGAAGTTCCAGCGCACGAACCACTGGTCTTTCCAGGCCTGGTGCGGTCCGCCGTGCATGAACACCAGCAGCGGGTATTTCCTGCTCTCGTCGAAGGCCGGCGGCAGGACCAGGAAGCTGTGAAGCCGCTTGCCGTTCGTGGCCTGGAACCAGAATTCCCGCGGCGGCTGCCAGTCCAGCCCGGCGACGGAGGCTTCCGTGAAGCGCGTCAGAAACGTATGCGCGCCGGTGGAGGGGTCAAGGCGCACCACCTCGGGCGGCTGCGTCATTGCGCTCCAGTTGCCCACGAGCACGGGCGCCGCGGCGGTTCCGGCGGCGTCGATTCCCGAATACACGCCCGCGGTCCCGGCCGAGAGCAGCTTCGGCTCGCCTCCGCCGGCCGGAAGCGAGAAGACCTTGTCGCGGCCGTGTTCTTCGGCGGTCAGGAACAGCGTGCGGCTGTCCGGGGCCACGCGGAACCCGGTGATCGGGCGGTCGAACGCGGGGGCCAGAAGCTGCGGTTTGGCCGGCGCCGGCCAGCCGAACTTCGCAATGCGGGTGTGCGAGTAAAGCACCTTCTCGCCGCCGCGGCTGTGGGCGGCGAAAAGCAACGAGCCGTCGCGGGAGAATTGCGCCCCGGAGAAGCTGTCCTCGCCCGTGGTCAGGGCCACGGGTTCGCCGCCCGCCGCGGGGACGCGGTAAAGATGCACCGTGGTCTGCGCATGGATCATGCGGTTGCGGTCCGCGGTGGCGGTAAAGACGATCCAGGCGCCATCCGGCGACCAGGCCGGCTCGAGGTCCTCGCCGCCATCGCCCGTCGAACGGCCGCCGAAGCCGGCAGCGGCGGCCAGCTTCGTTCCCGCAAGCAGAGCGGTGGGTTTGGCGTCAGCAGAAAGCTCCTGCACGAACAACTGCGGGCGGGCGTCTTTGAGCCAGCGGTCCCAGCGGGCGATGGGGTAGGAATCCCAGACCATCGCGCTGTGCTTGCGCGCCTTGCGTTCGGCGTGGATCCTGGCGTGTTCCTCTTCGCCGCGCGCGCCGTCGAAGACTTCGCTCTGAAACAGGATCGCCTTGCCGTCCGGGCGCCACACGGGGCCGGAGGCGCCGGCCGTCATCCGGGTGAGCCGCCACGCCTCGCCGCCGTCGAGCGGAAGAATATAGATTTGCGGCGCCTCGTCTCCTTCGCGCCGGGTCGCGAACGCCAGCCGGGTCCCGTCGGGCGACCACGCCACACCGCTCTCCGGCGCCTTGGTGTGGGTGAGACGCCGGGGAGCGGCGTCCGAACCGGTCGAGACCAGCCACAAGTCGGAAGCTTGCTGCGCGGCGTCGTAAGAAGGCTCGGTGACGGAGACCACCGCCCGGCTTCCATCGGGACTGAGCACCGGAGCGCCCACGCGCTTGGTCAGCCAAACCGTCTCGTGAGTGATGGGCGAGCTGGCCGGAGCGGTAAGCGCGAATCCCAGGGCAAGCGGCGCGAGAAGTCTCATATTCTTCGAGGATAGCGCGGCGCAAAGCCCCCCTTGTTCTGCCAGGCGCCCGAACCCCATGCTCCGCTGGTAGGCCGCCAGTTGCAGTACACCGGACGCTTCCGCTGGTAGACGAGCGCCTTCAGGCGAACCGGTACTCGCCCGGCACGCGCACCGGATCCGCAGGCAGCGTTGCGCCGGGGCTGAGGTCCTTGGGATAGAGGTCGAGGGTTGAGCGCATGACCTGTTCCCAGGTGACCACCTGGCCGGAGTAGGCCGCCTCGCGGCCCATGATGCAACTCATGGTGCTCTCGGCCACGTCCATGGCGTTGTTGAAATACGGGCCGTCGCCGCGGATGGAATTGATCAGCAGAGTCTGCTCGGCCATCCCGCCCGTCAAACCGTCGGAAGATGTGGCCAGGTCGCG
>CAKZVG010000308.1 GCA_937921835.1 uncultured Bryobacteraceae bacterium
GTGGCTCGACATGGTGCATGGAGACGTCGAGGCCCCGGCGCGACGCCAGCGCGACCAGCCGCTCCTCGGGCGGGTTCGTGACGTCGTTAAAAGAGGCGGGGATGATGAGGTTGAACTGAAGACGCAGCGCGGCCTCGAGGACGCGATCCATCACTTCGGGGTGGACTACCTGGTGGTAGTACGGATAGTCGATGAAGCGCCGGCCGCCGCCGCCGCGCCACTCGGTGAGCAGATCCTCGTCGTTGACAAACCAGCCGCGATAACGGAACGACGGCTCGCCGGCATCGATCGCCACCTTGTCCCAACGCAAGCTGGAGCGGCGCTGCGGAGCGCGTCCGGACCAGAAGTGCATCGGGTCGACGCCCAGATACCGCTCGGCGAAAGCGTAGACGCCGAAGATGGCGCCGCGCTCATCGCTGCCGGCGATCAGCAGACCGTTCGGCGCCTCGCGCACGGAATAGGCTTCCCAGCGGCCGCGCAGCCTGGCGTGCGTCCCGGGCGCGAGCCGTTCGAGCAGCTCCCCCGACCGCGCCGCGCTGAGAACCACAACGCAGTCGCGGCAGGCGGCGTCGCTCGTGAGCGCCGGAGCGCGCCCGGTGATCCTTTCGATATCGCCCCGCAGATCCTGGGCCGCCAGCCGCACGGATTCCGGCTCCGAGGGCGGGACCGCGACCGGCCACACGGCGCGAGGCGCCGCCAATTCGACGGCGCCCCAGGCCGGCAGCATGGCCAACCACAGCAGAGCCGCGCCGCGCATAGGCTCTACCACAGCAGCTTCAGCCCGAACTGCAATTGCCGGGCGAAGGTGTTGGTGGACGTGATGCGGGCGAAGTTGGCGCTGCCGAAACTGCCCCCCGGGGAGGAGTACTCCGGGTGGTTCAGCGCGTTGAAGGCCTCGACGCGCAACTGGAGCCGCAGGTCCTCGGTGAGGCGGGTGCTCTTGAACAGCGAAATGTCCCAGTTGTTCTTGCCCGGCGAGCGGACGTCGGGCAGGCGGCTCAGGCCAACATATTCGAGGGTCTCCCGCTGGCGGAAGACCGAGGTGTCGAACCAGCGGTCGACCGATTTTCCGCTGGTCAGTCTGGCGCTGCGGCCCAGGCTTTCCGCTCCCGAGATGTCGATTGGGATGCCCCCTTGCGCCACGTAGATGGCGTTCAACTGGAATCCGTCGAGGAGCTTCTTCACCAAACCCGGCCCGCCGTTGAGGAAGCGGCGGCCCGGGCCGATCGGGAGTTCGTACACGCCGCTTACGACCAGGCGGTTCGGCACGTCGAAGCTGGCCAGGCGCTTGTACAGGCCGCTGTCCTGTTCGTTGAGGAACTCCACCCGGTCGATCTGCTTGGCGAAGGAATAGGACGCCGTCAACGCCAGTCCTCCCGAGAAGCGCTTGTTGAGCTTCATCTGGAGCGAGTCGTAACGGCTGGCGCCGAAGCTCTCGTTCAGGTCGGACAGGCCCGTGAAATGCGGATAGGGGCGGGTCAGTTGCCCGCGGGTGATGGTGGCGGTGGACAGCGGACCGGAGGCCACCACGCCCCGGAAGGGATTCGGGAAGGTGTCGTTGAGGTTGTTGCGGCCCGTCGCCTGGTACACCGCCCGGGCGTTGTCGTAAACCGGCTTGGGAATGAAGTTGATGTCGTGGTTTACGGGAATCTGGCCGGAAGTGGACCCCGAGTACGCGGCTTCGTAGAGCATGCCCGCGGCAAGTTGGCGCTGGATGCTGAACTGGTACTGCCAGCTCGTGGGATTCTTGCGGCGCAGGTTGACATAGCTGATGCCCTGCCCGATCAGGGTCAGCAAGCCCTGGGAAGCGCCCGGCGGACCGACCAGTCCGGCCGGAAACGGGTTCGAAAGCGTGGTTGCCGGAGTGAGACCGCCGTCGGTGGAGGCGATCATGGTGTTGGTGTTGGAGAACCCGTGCCGGACTTCCGAGTACTGGGTGGTGGCGCCGAAGAAACGCCCGATGCCGCCGCGCACCACGGTCTTCGGAGTGAGCGTGTAGGCCGCGCCCAGGCGCGGGGCGAAGTTGTCTTTGTCCAGTTCGGTCAGCGCGCGCGGCGCGCCGCCCACGCCCGCAAACAGCAGGCCGCCCCACAGTTGAAACGCCGAAGGAGAAACCTCGGGGATCGGACTCCGCGCGTAGTTGGCGCGCACCGCCGCCGCGATGGGGGACTCGGTATCGAAGGCGTAGCCGCGGTTGAGCCGGTTATAGCGCTCGGTGTAAGGTCCTTCGATTTCCCAGCGCAGGCCGAAGTTCACGCTGAGTCGCTGAGTAACCCGGATGTCGTCCTGAACATACACGCCGTAGTAAGTGGCGCTATCGGCGGGAGCGGCATTGTAGGCGACACTGCCGCCCGCGGCCGCGCCCAGCAGCATCGACGCCAGGCCGCTGCCGGCCGTCACCGACGCCGCCTGCGGGTTCGGGCCGCGCGTGAATCCGTTGTTGAAGGAGAATGCGCCGGCGACGTTGGCGCCGAGCGAGCCGCTGTTGGACTTGATCAGGCGGCCCTCGCCGCCGAGCCGCACCGAGTGCCGCCCGCTGATTCTGGTTACGCCGCCGCGCAGGGTGTGGGTATCCTCGGCGGCGCGGTTGAGTTTGTTCGGATTGCTGAGCGTCGCATAGCCGCTTACCGTAATCTGCGGAATGGCGGTAACCGTCAGCCGCCGGACGAAGGCTTCCGGGAATCCGAGCGCCAGCATATCGTAACCCAGGTTGTCCGCCGCCGCCCGGGTCAGGTATCTGCTGAACCCGTAGCGGACGTTC
>CAKZVG010000309.1 GCA_937921835.1 uncultured Bryobacteraceae bacterium
GACCCCGAAGCCATCCGCTCCGCACCCGCTACTCATGCCAACTCCTGATGTCCTCATCGCCGGCGCCGGACTGTCCGGCCTCTGCTGCGCGATCCACCTCGCGCGACGGGGCATCTCCTGCCAGATCCTGGAAGCTTCGGACGCCCCCGGCGGACGGGTCCGCACCGACGAGTTCGAGGGCTTCCGGCTCGACCGCGGTTTCCAGGTGCTGCTGACGGCGTATCCCGAAGCGCGGAGGATGCTGGACTACCGCGCGCTGCGCCTGGGCTGCTTCGAACCGGGCGCCATGGTGCGCTTGGCCGGACGCTTCCACAGGCTGGCGGATCCCTGCCGGCGGCCCGCCGCCGGCCTGGGCGGTCTGTTCTCCCCGGTGGGCGGCCTGGCCGACAAGCTGCGAGTTCTCGCGCTGCGGCGGCAGGTGACGCGAGGTCCACTCGAAGATCTCTTCCAGCGTCCCGAGATGGCCACCTCGGCCGCGCTCGAGCAACTGGGCTTCACCCATGGCATGATAGACCGCTTCTTCCGGCCGTTCCTGGGAGGCATCTTCCTCGACAGCGATCTCAACACCTCCAGCCGTATGTTCGAGTTCGTCTTCCGGATGTTCGCTGTGGGCAGCGCCGCGCTGCCGGAAGGTGGAATGGGCGCCATCGCGGCGCAGCTCGCCTCGAAGCTGCCGCCGGACGCCCTCCGGCTGAACGCGCGCGTGGAGTCCGCCGGCCCCGGCAGGCTGACGCTGGCCTCTGGAGAGGAGTTGCGCGCCCGCGCGGTGGTGGTGGCCACCGAGGGCCCGGAAGCGGCGCGCCTGACCCGGCGGATCGAAGCGCCTGGCGCGCGTTCCTGTGCCTGCCTCTATTACGCCGCGCCCGAACCGCCGCTGCGCAAGCCGCTGCTGGTCCTCAACGGTAACCGCCAGGGGCCGGTCAATAGCGTGTGCGTGCCCAGCGAAGTGGCGCGCGGATACGCGCCTCCCGGGCAGGCGCTGGTCTCGGTGTCGGTTCTCGGAAGCCCGCGCGAGGCGGATGACGCGTTGGACCGCATGGTCCGCCAGCCGCTCGAACGCTGGTTCGGCCGCCCGGTGCGCGGCTGGCGTCACCTCCGGACCTATCGCATCCCGTTCGCCCTGCCCTCCCAGCCGCCCGGCTGGCTGGAACCTCCCGAACGGCCGGTGCGCCTGGCCGAGTCCCTGTACGTGTGCGGGGACCATCGCGAGAACGCCTCCATTCAGGGCGCGATGGTTTCCGGACGCCGCGCCGCCGAGGCGGTGGCCGCCGATCTGGGCTGAAGTTGCCAATCCCGCCCGGAACCTGGGAGGATGGTGGGACATGCCACAAGCAAGAAACGGCGATACGGTCCGCGTCAACTATACCGGATCCCTTGAAGACGGAAGCGTGTTCGATACCTCGCTGAATCGCGCTCCGCTGGAGTTCACCATTGGCGCGGGCCGGGTGATCCCCGGCTTCGAGCAGGCGGTGGTGGGCATGAGCCCGGGCGAGAGCAAAACCGAGCGCATTCCGCACGATCAGGCCTACGGACCTCACCAGCGGGAATTGGAGTGTGAGTTGGACCGGAGCCAGGTTCCGCCGGATTTCGAGCTCTCGATCGGGCAGCAGCTCGAGCTGCAAGGGCCGCAGGGCGAATCCATCCTGGTGCGGGTGACCGCGCTTTCCGAAGCCGCCGTGACCCTGGACGCCAACCATCCGCTGGCCGGCCACAACCTGGTGTTCGAAATCGAGTTGCTCGAAATCCTCGCCGCCTGAGGACGGCGGGGCTGCTCGGATATCATAGGAAGAGCAAGCGCCCGCTACTGGCTCAGAGATATCCGCAACATGGAACGCGACCGTCCGCCCATCGGCATCAATAGCTGGCTCGAAGAAGAGCTCTATCACCAGTATCTCCACGACCGCAAAGCGGTGGACGAAAGCTGGCGGGAGGTCTTCGAAACCAACGGGCAACGCACGCCGGCGCTCGCAGCCGCCCCCGCCGAGCGTCCCGCTTCCGCTGCCCCGCCCGCGCCCGCGCCCGGCGAAGACGCCATTCCGCTGCGCGGCGGCGCCGCCCGCATCGCCGAAAACATGACCGCCAGTCTGGCGATTCCCACCGCCACTTCGCAGCGCTTCATCACCGTCAAGGTCATCGACGAAAACCGCCGCATCGTCAACCAGCACCGCGCGGCGACCGGCAAGGGCAAGATCTCTTATACTCATGTCATCGGCTGGGCCATCGTCAAAGCCCTCGAAACAAATCCCGCCCTGAACCACGCTTACGCCGAAAGCGGCGGGCAGGGCTACCGGCTGGCGCGCAAGCAGGTGAACCTGGGCGTCGCGGTCGACATCCCGGGCAAGGACGGCGCGCGGTCGCTGTTCGTGCCCAACATCAAGAACGCCGGCGCCATGAACTTCAGCGAGTACATGGCGGCCTTCGACGATATCGTCGCCCGCGCCCGCACCGGGAAGCTGACCCCGGCCGATTTCCAGGGCACCACCATCTCGCTCACCAACCCCGGCACGGTGGGGACCTTTGGCTCCGTGCCGCGGCTGATGCCCGGCCAGGGCGCCATCATCGC
>CAKZVG010000310.1 GCA_937921835.1 uncultured Bryobacteraceae bacterium
CGGCGCGGCTCGAAGCGTATCTCAAAAAGACCGGTGATCCCCGCTTCACCGGGCAGGGCGCGATCCTCGACGGCGTCATGCGGCGCTTCCCCTCGCTGAGCGGCGCCGTGATGGCCGAGCAGGAGGGCCGGAAATAGCGCCGGCAAATACCCCGCTTGTAACCGCCCACGCTTCTCGGATATGCTCGTTGCGAACCCGGCGGCCGCTTCGCCACGCGCCGCCGGAGAAGGAGGTGGGCGAATGCTCAGTTCGTTTTCGGGGTTCAAAGCCCACTACGCGGGCATGACCGTGCTGGTCGTTTCCGAGTTCAACGAATGGAGAATGCTGGCGTACGCTCCCGGCGTGACGTTGCACGGCCCGCGCCAGTTCTCCGAAACCAAGGCAAAAGAAAACGCCCGCCTGCTGGTGGACAAGTACGTGCGCGAGAAGCGCGGCGAGGAACCGCCCTCCGGCGAGATCCAGTGGGAGCCGACCACCTCCGAGGACTGGGTCGTCTGGCGCGGCTGAAGCAGCCCTCACTCCAAGGCGACCCCGGCGATGGCGCCGTTCGGGCGCGCCTTCGCGCCGCCGGCCGCCAACCTCACGAACCGGCCGGCGCCGCGCCCCGTTTGGCCAGCAGCTCCAGCAGCCGGGAGACCTTCTCCGGCGCCGGTTTCGGGTTTACCGAGATGGTCTCGCCGGTGCTCGCGTCGCGCCAGATCCCGTCGGCGCTGGTGGTAATCACCGCCGGGTGCGGACCGCCGCCCGCCGCATGACGGCCCACGTGCATCAGCGCACCGTCGAAACGCTCGATCACCGCCAGGCAGCCGCCGCCAGGATATTCGAGTTCGATGATGTTGCTGGGGCTGTAGTAACGCTTCAGCCACTGGCTCAGGCCGTCCAATCCGGGGTAGATCACGCGCTCGGTGATGTTGGCCATGTCGAGTTTGTCGCGGATCTCCCATTTGAGCGGCGCGGGGATGACGATCTTCCAGCACAGCTTCGAGCACTCCGGCTGCTTCCCGGCCAGCCAGGGCTCGAGTTGCGACACCGGGTCCGACATCATCGAAAACAGCGCCATCTGGTTCACGATGCGCTCGTCAAGCGAGGGGGGCTCGAAAAAGATCACGCACGGCCCGCCCTCCTTCCGCACGCGCTCGTCGAACGCCGCCAGCGTGCGGGCGTAGCTGTCCAGCATGTCGGCGGTGAAAACCGAAGCGCCTTCCTTCCGGAGCAGTTCCGCCAACGGGCGCGGCAAAAAGCGCTGCGCCTCGACGCAGTTCACGCACCAGACGACGGCGTCGCGCGCGAAGTCCTCCAGGTGTTCGGTCGTGAAGTGCAGCGCCACGAAGGGCGAGAAGGTCCAGTCCAGCAGTCGGGTCGGCAAGCCGTGATGCTTGGCCACCGCCAGCCAGTTCCAGGCCGAATCGCCGGGCGCCGCGCTGCGGTGCGCGTACTTCCGGAAGTTGCGCAGCACGTGGTACTCCAGGCCGCCGAAGGAGCCGCCCAGCCGGTGCAGCGACGTGGTGAGCGGGCGGTCGCGATGCGCCAGCGCGCGAAACACGAAGGGCGGCCGGAACCGGCCGTGCGCGGGGTGCCACGACCCTTCGTACAACCGGTCGAGCAACTCGTTCCAGCTTTGGACGCGGATCTCTTCGATCATTTCAGCCTGCCGCCCGGCGGACGCGCTCGCTTTGCCCGGCCCGCCTCTTTCCACTCTAACCGCGCCGCCCAGGCGGCGGATATGAGATAATTTTGATCGGAATTTAAGCGACTGATCAGAAAGCCTCTTGACTCCCAAGGCAAGATTGGCTATCCTCGATGTAGGACTGAAACAGTCCGATATCGGCATGATGAAGCTGACCAAGAAAGCCGACTACGGCCTGATCGCCCTGAGACACCTGGCGGTGAACGCTAAGGACGGAAGTTCGAGCGCCAAGGAGATCGCCGACCGGTACGGGATGCCGCTGCCGCTGTTGTCGAAGATCTTGCAGAAACTGGCCCGTTCCGGCGTCCTGCTCTCCGAGCACGGCACCAACGGGGGCTACCGGCTGGCGCGCGACCCGCGTCTGATTTCGGCGCTCGAGGTGATCCGCACTTTGGACGGACCCATCATTCTTACTTCCTGCTTCGCCGACGCCGATGGGTGCGATCACTCCGGCCGCTGCACGGTGCGGGAGCCGCTGCGCAAGGTTCACGAAGGAATCCTCAGCCTGCTGGCGGGCATCAGCATTTCTGACATGTCGCAAGATCACGGGGAGAGAGGGACTGCCGCAGGCGGCTTGCACGTCCTGCCGCGCTGCTGAGTTAAGGAAGGATTGGATTGCGTATGAAACTGCCTATCTATATGGATTATCACGCGACCACGCCGATGGACCCGCGCGTGTTCGAGGCCATGGCGCCGTATTTCACCGAGTGGTTCGGGAACGCCGCCAGCCGCAACCACGCCTTCGGCTGGAAAGCCGAGGAAGCGGTGGAAACGGCGCGCAAGCAAATCGCCGGCCTGATCGGCGCCAATCCGAAAGAGATCATTTTCACCAGCGGCGCCACCGAATCCAACAACCTGGCCATCAAGGGCGTGGCGGAGATGTACGCCGAGAAGGGCAACCACATCATCACCGCCGCCACCGAGCACAAGGCGGTGCTCGACACCTGCAAGCGCCTGGAGAAGCACGGCTGCCGCGTCACCTACCTGCCGGTGAAGGCGGATGGTCTGATCGACCTCGACATGCTGCGCGAGGCCATCACGGACAAGACGATTCTGATCTCGATCATGTACGCCAACAACGAGATCGGCGTTCTCCAGCCCATCGCCGAGATTGGCCGCATCGCGCGCGAGCGGGGCGTGCTGTTTCATACCGACGCCGTGCAGGCGGCCGGCAAAGTTCCGCTCGACGTCAACCGCGACAACATCGATCTGGCCTCTGTCACCGCCCACAAGATGTACGGCCCGAAAGGGGTAGGCGCGCTCTATGTGCGCCGCAAGAATCCCCGCGTGCAGTTGACGGCGCAGATGGACGGTGGCGGACACGAGCGCGGCATGCGTTCCGGCACGCTGAACGTGCCCGGGATCGTCGGCTTCGGGGCGGCCGCGGCCATCTGCCAGCGGGAAATGCCCGAAGAGTCGGCCCGGATCCGCCGCCTGCGCGACAAGCTGAAGGACCGCCTGCTGAGCGAACTCGACGAGGTCTACATCAACGGCTCGCTGGAGCACCGCCTGCCCAATAATCTGAACATCAGCTTCGCCTACGTCGAAGGCGAGAGCCTGCTCATGGGCATCAACGACGTGGCGGTATCGAGCGGCTCGGCCTGCACCTCGGCCACCCTCGAGCCCAGCTACGTGCTCAAGGCCCTGGGAGCCGGCGACGACCTGGCGCACTCCTCCATCCGCTTCGGCCTTGGCCGCTTCAACACCGAGGAGGAAGTGGACTACGTGGCCGAAAAGGTGATCTCGGTGGTGCGCAAGCTGCGCGAGTTGTCGCCGCTCTACGAGATGGTGAAGGAGGGCGTGGATCTGGCCAAGGTCCAGTGGTCCGCGCATTGAAGCCGGCGGCAAGAGGGGCCGCCCATTCTGGGAGCTAGGAAAGGAACACTGTATGGCATATTCGGACAAAGTTCTGGATCATTACAACAACCCGCGCAACGTGGGATCGCTGGACAAATCCGATCCGAACGTCGGCACTGGGATGGTCGGCGCGCCGGAGTGCGGGGACGTCATGAAGCTGCAATTGAAGGTGAATCCCGCGACCGGGATCATCGAAGACGCCAAGTTCAAGACCTTTGGCTGCGGCAGCGCCATCGCCAGTTCATCGCTCGCCACCGAGTGGATCAAGGGGCGGACCGTGGACGAGGCGCTCCAGATCAAGAACACCGACATCGTGAACGAACTCAGCCTGCCGCCGGTGAAGATCCACTGTTCGGTGCTGGCCGAGGACGCCATCAAGGCGGCCATCGCCGACTACAAGAAGAAGCAGCCGGCCGCCGAACCGCAGCCGGTGGCGCAAGAGGCGTAAGATGATTCAGTGGGCGGCGGCCGCTTCCCCCGGTCCGCCGCCCGGAAGGTTCAGCGATGATTCAAGTGACACCCAAGGCGGTTGCCAAGATCCGCGAGGCTTTTGCCCGCGAAGGAGTCTCCGGCGGGGGCTTGCGCCTCGGGGTGCTGGGAGGCGGCTGCTCCGGTTTGACCTACCAGTTCAAATACGATCCCAAGCAGCGCCCCACCGACCAGGTCTTCGAATTCGGGGATGTCAGGATTTTCGTCGACCCGAAGAGCATGCTCTACCTGGACGGCATGACGCTCGACTACAAAGAGTCGCTTATGTACTCCGGATTCGCCTTCGACAACCCGCACGCCAAGAAGAGCTGCGGGTGCGGAACCTCTTTCTCCGCCTGATGGAAAAAGACAACTGCTGGCAATGCGGCCACCGCTCGGCGGCGTCTCTGTTCTGCCGCTTCTGTAACGCCCTTCAGCCGCCGGTGATGGATTACTATGCCTTCCTCGGCATGCCTCGGCGCTTGAAGATCGAGCCCGGCGAACTGGAGGCCACCTTCTATCGCATGAGCCGCCTGCTCCATCCCGACCGCTACCTCCGGCGCACCCCCCGCGAGCGCCAGTACTCGCTCGAGGCCACGGCCATACTCAACGACGCCTACCGCGTCTTGCGAGATCCCGTCAAGCGCGCCGAGTATGTTCTCCGCCAGGAAGGCTTCAACATCGGTGAGCAGCGCGGCAACGACGTTCCGCCGGAGCTGCTCGAAGAGGTTTTCGAACTGAACGAGTCGCTCGAGGAACTGCGCGGGGGCGACCAGTCGGCGCGCCCGCAGCTTGAGCAGGCCCGCCAGCGCTTTCTCGGCATGCAACGCGAAGCCGACCAGGAACTCGACCGCCTCTTCGCGGACTACGACGCCCGCGGCGACCGCCAGACGCTGGCCAGCATCCGCGCCCTCCTGAACCGCCGCCGCTACATCAGCAACCTGGCGGGCGAGGTCGAAAAGGAGCTGTTGTAGTCCGCCGCCCCAACCTAAGCCATGTCGCAAATCTTCCAGATCGATTTCGGCAGCCAGAAGAAAGCCCGCGTGGTGGGCATCGACCTCGGCACCACCAACAGCCTGGCCGCTTACATGGACGCCGCCGGGCCCAGGATCATCCCCGATGCCGCGGGCCGGCGCATCGTGCCCAGCGTCGTTTCCCTGACCGAGGACGGCGAGATCACGGCCGGTGAGCCGGCCCGCAATCTGTTGCTGTCGCGGCCCGAGCGCACAGTCTATTCGGTGAAGCGCCTGATGGGCCGCGGCGCCGCCGACGTGCAGGACGAACTTCGGCGCTTCCCCTTCCACATCGCCCCGGGAAGCGAAGCCGTCCTCCGCCTCCAGCTTGGAGACCGCCAGTTCACGCCCCCCGAGATCTCGGCCGCCATCCTGCGCCAGTTGAAGAAGAACGCCGAAGCCTTCCTGGGCGAGCCCGTCAATCAGGCCGTGATTACCGTCCCGGCGTATTTCAACGACGCGCAGCGGCAGGCCACCAAGGACGCCGGCCGCATCGCCGGGCTCGAAGTCTTGCGGCTGGTCAACGAACCCACCGCCGCCGCGCTGGCCTACGGGCTGGATAAGCGCAAGCAGGGCGTGGTGGCGGTCTACGATCTCGGCGGCGGCACTTTCGACATCTCGATCCTCAAGCTTCAGGACGGCATCTTCGAGGTCCTGGCCACCAACGGCGACACCCACCTGGGCGGCGACGATATCGACAACCTGCTGCTTGACATCGCCCTCGAGGACATCCAGTCGGAATGGAGCCTCTCTCTGGCGCGCGACAGCGCCGCCGTTCAGATCCTGCGGCGCGCCGTCATCGAGGCCAAGGAGAAGCTCTCCTTCGTGCCGTCGGTCAACCTGGAGTTCGAATTCGAGGGGCGCAAGTACCAGCGCGAACTCACCCGTGAGCTGCTGGAGCGGCTCATCCGGCCGATCATCGACCGCACCCTCGGCCCCTGCCGCGCCTGCCTGCGCGACGCCGGACTCACGCCCGAGCAAATCGACGAGGTCGTCCTGGTGGGCGGCTCGACGCGCATCCCGCTGGTCCGCTCGGCCGTCGAGACGCTCTTCCGCGCCCGCCCCCACACCGAACTGAACCCGGACGAGGTGGTCGCGCTTGGCGCCGCGGTGCAGGCGGCCATCCTTTCGGGCGACGTCGAGGACAAGCTGCTGCTCGACGTGACGCCGCTCTCGCTCGGCATCGAAACCATGGGCGGAGTGGTCTCCAAGCTGATCCACCGCAACTCGACTATCCCGGCCAGCGCCACCGAGGTCTTCACCACCGCCGTCGACGGCCAGCGCAACGTGTTGATTCACGTCGTGCAGGGCGAGCGCGAGCTGGCCAAGGACTGCCGCAGCCTGGCGCGCTTCGACCTCAAGGACATCGAGCCCATGCCGGCCGGGATGGCGCGCATCGAGGTGCGCTTTCTCATCGACGCCAACGGCATTCTCAACGTCACCGCCCGCGACCTCCGCACCGGCAAGGAGCAGAGCGTCGACGTGAAGCCCTCCTATGGGCTGACCGACGAGCAGGTGGAGGCCATGATCCGCGAGTCGATCGAAAGCGCCGAGGAGGACTTCGCCGAGCGCCAGGTGAGGGAAGCGCGCCTGGAAGCCGACACCATCCTGGCCGCGGTCGATAAGGCCAAGAGCAACCCGGCCTGGGAGGAGCTTTCCGCCGAGGAGCGGGCGGCAATCGATCTGGCGCTCAACGAGTTGCTGCTGGCCTACCACTCCGGGGACTACCTGCTCATCCGGGCGCAAATCGACAAGCTGAACACGGTGACCATGAAACTGGCCGAGAACATGATGAACTCGGCCGTGCGCACCGCGCTCAAGGGAACCAGCATCTGAGAGGGCGGACGGCGCAGGAGGCGATGACTTTGGAACCGCGCGCGCGGTTCCCCGACTCTACTTGCCGGCGGAGGACACGATTATGGCCAGCCTGACTTGGGACAAAGCCGAGGAGATCGGCATCGAACTGTACGAGAGGTATCCCGGCGTGGATCCCCTCAAGGTACGCTTCACCGACCTGCACCGCTGGGTCACCGAACTGGAGGACTTCGAGGACGACCCCGCGGCGTCGAACGAAGCCAAGCTCGAGGCCATCCAAATGGCCTGGTACGAGGAGTGGCAGGACAACCAGTGACCCCCCCCCGGCGCGCTACCATGAAGGCATATGGCAACCAGACTCAGCGATGCCGAGGTGCGCGCCGCGCTTGAGGGGCTCCCCGGCTGGTCCCTGCTCAACGGAAAACTGCACCGGGAATACCAGTTCCCGGACTTTGTCCACGCTTTCGGCTTTATGGCCGCTTCGGCCGTGGCCATCGAGGCCATGGGCCATCACCCGGAGTGGTTCAACGTTTACAACCGGGTAGTGGTGGATCTCACCACGCACGACGCCGGCGGCGTCACCTCCCGGGACGTGGAACTGGCGCGGTTGCTCGACAGGTTCGCCGGCAAACTGCAATGAGGCGCCGCGCGGGCATTCTGTGCGCCGCCGCGGCGCTCGGCGCGGGAACGGCCCTTGCGGCGGCCTTCCCCGCCTCCGCCCATCTGGACGAAATCATCGCGCAGGCCATCAAGGAGGACCGCATCCCGGGCGCGGTCCTGCTGGTAGGACACCAGGGCAAGACCGTCCACCGCAAGGCCTACGGCAACCGGTCGCTTGTGCCGCGCCGCGCGCCGATGACGCTCGACACCATCTTCGACGCCGCCTCGCTCACTAAGGTGGTGGCCGCCACGCCTTCGATCATGCTGCTGTTCGAGCGGGGAAAACTGCGCCTGAACGACCGCGTCACCGAGTACCTGCCAACGTTTCAGGGCGGCAAAAGCGACATCACCGTGCGCCACCTTCTCACCCACTTCTCCGGCTTGCGTCCGGACGTCGACCTCAAGCCGGCCTGGAGCGGTTACGAGACCGGCATCCGGCTGGCGCTGGCCGACAAGCCCGTCGCCGAGCCCGGCACGCGCTTCATCTACAGCGACATCAACTTCATTCTGCTGGGCGAAATCGTGCGGAAATTGAGCGGCGCGCCGCTGGACGAATACGCCCGCCGCAACATCTTCCTGCCGCTGGAGATGAAGGATACGATGTTCCGCCCGCCCGCCTCGCTGCGACCGCGCATCGCGCCCACCGAAATCCTGCCCGGCTCGAAGCTTCCGCTGCACGGTGTGGTCCACGACCCCACCACCCGCTTCATGGGCGGCGTGGCCGGACACGCGGGGCTGTTCACCACCGCCTCCGATCTGGCGCGCTTCGCCGAAATGATGCTCGGCCTGGGACAACGCGGAGGCGTGCGCCTGTTTCAGCCCGCCACCGTGCGGAAGTTCACCACCCCGCAGAGCCCTGCTTCGCAGCCCATTCTGCGCGGCCTGGGATGGGACCTGGATTCGCCGTTCTCCGGCAATCGCGGCGAGCTTTTCCCCATCGGCTCCTACGGGCACACCGGCTTCACCGGCACCTCGCTCTGGATCGACCCCGAATCCCAGACCTATGTGATCCTGCTGGCCAACAGCGTCCACCCGCGCGTCCGCCCGGCCATCACCTCGCTGCGCTCCCGGGTGGCGACCGTGGTGGCCGCTGCCGCGGGCATCGACGGCCAGCGCGTTGTCCTGACCGGTTACAACGAAACCCTCGCCGGCGCCCCGCGCCGCGCCGTGGGGCGCAACGCCAACGTGCTCACCGGCCTGGACGTGCTGGCCGCGGACGGCTTCAAGCCGCTGGCCGGCAAGCGCACCGGACTCATCACCAACCACACCGGCGTGACGCGCGACGGCCGCCGGAACCTCGACGCCATGCTCCAGGCGGGCGTCAAGGTCACGGCCCTTTTCTCTCCCGAACACGGCATCGCCGGCCGCGAGGACGCCCCGGACATCGCGCACTCGCGGGACGAGGCCACCGGCGTGCCGATTTACAGCCTCTACCGGGGCGAGAAGCGCCGGCCCGATCCGGAGATGCTGCGCGGCCTGGACGCCCTGGTCTTCGACATCCAGGATGCCGGCGCCCGCTTCTACACCTACATCTGCACCATGAAGAACGCCCTGGAGGAGGCGGCGCGGCTGCGCCTGCCGTTCTATGTGCTGGACCGTCCCAATCCCATCAACGGCGCCGCCATCGAGGGACCGATGCTCGATGCCGCTCTCCGCTCCTTCGTGGGCTGCGTCAACGTGCCGCTGCGCCACGGCATGACGGCCGGCGAACTGGCCCGGATGATCGACGCCGAAGAGAAACTCGGCGCCGATCTGCGCGTCGTGGCCATGCGGAACTGGGAACGCGGGGACTGGTTTGATTCCACCGGCCTGACCTGGATTGATCCTTCACCCAACATGCGCAGCCTGAACGCGGCGCTACTTTATCCGGGGGTGGCGATGCTCGAATACTCGCCAAACTACTCGGTTGGACGGGG
>CAKZVG010000311.1 GCA_937921835.1 uncultured Bryobacteraceae bacterium
ATCGTCGTCAACACCTGTTCCTTCATCGATCCCGCCAAGCAGGAATCGGTCGACACCATCCTTGAAATGGCCGGGCACAAGAAGTCCGGGCGCGCGCGCAAGCTGATCGTGGCCGGCTGCCTGGTGGAACGCTACCGGAGCGAGATCCGGCGCGGCATTCCGGAAGTGGACGCGGTGCTCGGCACCAACGAAATCGAAAGCATCGTGGCCTTATGCGAAGACGCGGCCGTGCGCGAGGACGCGCCGCCCGCGGAGAACCCGCTCCCGGCCTATCTTTACGACCACACCACGCCGCGCCTGGTGGCCACGCCACCCCATTACGCCTTTATCAAGATCGCCGAGGGCTGCGACCATCCCTGTTCCTTCTGCGTCATCCCGCAATACCGCGGGCGCTTCCGCAGCCGCCCGCTCGAGTCCGTGATCGCCGAGGCCGAGGCGCTCTTCGCGCGCGGCGTGCGCGAGATCAACCTCATCGGACAGGACACCACTTCCTACGGCGCGGACCTGGGCCTGAAGGACGGACTGGCGCTGCTGCTCGAGCGCCTGGCCTCGGCCCGCGGCGCCGCAGGCAACTGGATCCGCTTTCTCTACGCCTATCCGAACCAGGTCAGCCAGCGTCTGCTCGACACCCTCGCCGCGCACGCGCCGCTGGTCAACTACATCGACCTCCCGCTTCAGCACGCCTCGGCGCCCGTGTTGCGGCGCATGAAGCGCGGCGCCTCGGGCGAGATCTTCCTGCGGCTGATCGAGCGCATCCGCCGCACGATTCCCGGCGTGGCCATCCGCACCAGCATGATCGTGGGGTTCCCCGGGGAGACGCAGGCCGATTTCGAGGAACTCTGCCGCTTCGTCCAGGCGGCGCAGTTCGACCGCCTGGGCGTATTCTCGTACTCGGACGAAGACGCCAGCGCCAGTTTCCATCTCGACGGTAAAGTCGACCGCCGCACCATCTACAACCGCCGCCGGCGGCTGATGTCCATTCAGCGCCGCATCTCCCGGGCGCGCAACCGGCGCCTGGTGGGAAGCGAATTCCCGGTGCTGGTGGAGGGGCCGTCGCGGGATTCCGGGCTGGTCTGGGAGTGCCGCCTGGCCTCGCAGGCGCCCGAGATCGACGGCGTCTGCTACATCTCCGACCCGGGCCCGCGCGCGCCGCTTCCGGGCGAGTTCCGGCGGATGCGCATCGCCGAAGCCCACGACTACGACCTGGTGGGAGAGTTGGTGGATGAGCCGCCGGCCTACTCCCCCGCCGCCGGCCCGAGCCCGTTCCGGGTGCTCCCGGCACGGGCGGCGTCCCCGGCCTGCCGCGTATGAAATGCCCGATCTGCAAAAAGGAGGTCCGCCCAACGGATCCGTTCATGCCGTTTTGCGGCGAGCGCTGCAAGCTGCTCGACCTGGGCAACTGGGCGTCGGAAAAGTACGTGATTCCGGGTCCGCGGGCGGATGTCGATCCGGACGCGGCCCCGCGCCAGGAGCGGGACGTTGAGGATTGACGCCGTGACGCTGGCCGCCACCTGGTTCGGCTGCGGCTTCGCCCCGGCCGCGCGCGGAACCTGGGGATCGCTGGCGGCGCTGGCGATGGCGCTCGCCGCCGCGCACTGGCTGAACTGGCCGGCGTGGGCCTTTGGAGCGGCCGGCGCGCTGCTGGTGATTCCGGGCGTCTATGCGGCGGGGGAGTTCGAACACCGCCTGGGGTGCCAGGACCCGCCGCAGGTCGTGGTCGACGAAGTCGCCGGGCAGTGGATCGCCCTCGCCGGCGCGGCGTCGCTGAACTGGCAAAGCTGGCTCGCCGCCTTCGTGCTCTTCCGCTTCTTCGATATCGTCAAACCCCCGCCGGTGCGGCAGGCGGAATCACTCCCGGGCGGTTTCGGAATCATGGCAGACGACGTGGCGGCCGGGCTCTACGCCGCGCTTGTGTTATTCGTGGCGGGATGTTTCAATCTGTATTGAATATGGCTCTGCTGAAGAATCCAAACGGGCGTCCCGAGATTTCGCGCGTCGCGCCCGCGGCGGCGATCCCGGGGGGCGAATTTCAGATCTACGGCAAGGGTTTCGCCAGGGGGCAGCGGCCGCGGGTCATGATCGGCGACGTTCCGGCCGCAGTCGTGATCGGCTCGGATTCCTACGTCATCGCCAAGGTTCCCGAGGGCGCCTCGGTGGGAGAACTGGTGGTAGAGAACGGAGAGAAGGCCAGCCAGGTATGGAACTGCGACGTCGGGATTCAGATCGCCGACGGGCTGCACCCGGTGGCCAATCCGGCGGTGGACGAGTCCGGCTGCATCTTCAGCACTTTCAGCGGCTCGCGCGGGCAAAAGACCCCCGTCTCCGTGGTCAAGGTCGATCTCAACTACCAGTCGCGGCCCTTCCTGAGCGAAATCATGAACGCCACCGCGCTGGCCTTCGACAGCGACGGCATGCTGTACGTCTCCAGCCGCCACGACGGCATCGTCTACCAGGTCACTCCCTCGGGCAATTCGAGCGTGTACGTTGAAGGCATGGGCGTGGCCACCGGGCTGGCCTTCGACGGCGAGGGCAATCTGTATGTCGGCGACCGTCAGGGAACCATTTTCAAGGTCAGCCCGAGCCGCCAGATCTACGTCTTCGCCACCATGGAACCCTCCATCAGCGCCTATCACCTGGCCTTCGGTCCGGAGGGCTACCTTTACGTGACCGGTCCCACGACTTCCAGCTTCGACGCCGTATACCGCATCTCGCCGCCGGGCGACGTGGAGGTGTTCTATCGCGGCCTGGGGCGCCCGCAAGGGCTGGCCTTCGACGCCGCCGGCAACCTCTACGTCGCGGCTTCCATGGGCGGCCGCAAGGGCGTGGTGCGAATCGCGCCCGACCGTTCCGCCGAGTTGTTCGTCACCGGTCCCGGCATCGTCGGCCTGGCCTTCACCCCCTCGCGGGCCATGGTGGTGGCCACCAACAGCGCGCTCTACCGCATCGACGTCCGCATCAAGGGTAGACCGCTCCTCTAGCGGCGGCATCCGATACCCATGAACGCCGAAATCATCGCGGTGGGCTCGGAACTGCTCACCCCGCAACGCATCGACACAAATTCGCTGTACCTCACCGATCAGCTCAACCGCCTGGGCATCGAGGTGGTCTCCAAATGCGTGATCGGCGACGATCGCGAGCGGCTGGCGGCGGCCGTGCGGCTGGCCGTGGCGCGCTCGGAGGTGGTTGCGCTCACCGGCGGGCTGGGCCCGACCGAGGACGACGTGACCCGCGAAAGCGTGGCCGCGGCGCTGGGGCGCGAGCTTCGCTTCCGGCCGGATCTGCTGGAGGCG
>CAKZVG010000312.1 GCA_937921835.1 uncultured Bryobacteraceae bacterium
CGGTGGCGGCGGCGGCGGCCCATTTGCGCAGGCTGTCGCCGGAGTGGGCGGCCCATGTCCGCTGAAACCATCGCCGCGGCGATGAGCGGGGGTGTCGACAGCTCGGTCGCCGCCGCGCTGTTGCTCGCCGAAGGGCGCCGCGTGGTGGGCCTGACCATGCAGCTCTGGAATCAGCGCCGGCTGCCGGAGATCGCCGGGGAGAACCCCTCCGGCCGCTGCTGCTCGCTCGACGACGTGCACGACGCGCGCGCCGTGGCCCGGCGCCTCGGCATTCCCCATTACGTCGTCAACTTCGAGGACCGCTTCGAGCGCCAGGTGGTGCGGCCCTTCATCGACGATTACCTGGCCGGGCGCACGCCCATCCCCTGCGCGCTCTGCAATCAGTTCATCAAGTTCGATCAGTTCCTCGGCCTGGCGGCGGGAGTGGGCGCCTCGCGCATCGCCACCGGCCACTACGCGCGCGCCGAGTTCGACCCGGCAAGCCAACGCTGGCGCCTGCGGCGCGCGGCGGATGCGGCCAAGGATCAGACCTACTTCCTGTGGGGACTTACGCAGGAGCAGCTTGCGCGGACGCTATTTCCGCTGGGCGGACTTCTCAAGCCGCGGGTGCGCGAGATGGCGCGCGAACTCGGGCTGCCGGTGGCGGACAAGGAAGACAGCCAGGAGATCTGTTTCGTGCCCAACGGCGGCTACGCCGCCTTCATCGAAGCCTACCTTCGCGAGCAGGGCACCGGCCGGGCAGGCGCGCGCGGCGAGATCGTCGACACCGCCGGGCGCGTCCTCGGCGAGCACGCGGGCGTGCACAATTTCACCGTGGGACAGCGCCGCGGCCTGGGCCTCGCCGTGGGGGAGCCGCTCTATGTGATCGCCACCGATCCGCCCGCGCGCCGGGTGGTGGTCGGGCGCGGCGAGGAACTGCTGCGCGCACGCCTCACGGCGCGCGAGGTGAACTGGGTCTCGATCGCGCCGCCGCGCGAGCCCCTGCGCGCCCAGGTGAAGATCCGCAACAAGCATGTGGCGGCGCCAGCCACGGTCTTGCCGGGCGGCGGCCGCAACGACGTCGAAATTGTCTTTGATCAGCCCCAGCGAGCCGTGACGCCCGGACAGGCGGCGGTCATGTACGCGGGCGATACCGTACTCGGCGGCGGCTGGATCGCGTAGAATACCCGCTTGGCCCGTCCCCGCTCCGCCGTCCGCAACCTGCTTGAATACGCCGCCGCGCGCGCGCTGGTGTTCGCGCTCGAGTGGCTTCCCCGGAGGGCGGCAGAGGGGCTGGCGCGCGCCTGCGTCAAGCTGCTCGACCGGGTGCTGCCGCGCTTGCGGCGAACCGCGCTGCGCAATCTGGAACTCGCCTTTCCAGCGCTGGCGGCCGCCGAGCGGCGGCGCATCGCGGACGAAGTCTTCGACTCCATCGCGCGCCTGCTGGTGGTCTTCGCGCGCCTGCCACGTTTGAACCGCGCCAACCTCGGGGAGTGGATCCGCTATCAGGGCTTCGAGCATTTCGAGCGCGCCAGGCGCCGCGGCAAGGGCGTGTTGTTCGCCACCGCGCATCTGGGGAACTGGGAGCTGAGCGCCTACGCGCACGGACTGCTGGCCGGACCCATGCACGTGGTCGCCAGACCGCTCGACAACCCGCTCATCGACGCGCTGGTCAAGCGGCGGCGCACGCTCGGGGGCAACCGGCTCATTGAGAAGAAAGACTTCGCGCGCGGCATCCTGAAGGCGCTCGCCCGCAACGAGGCGGTGGGCATTCTGGTGGATCAGAATGCCGCTCCCGCGGAAGGCGTCTTCGTGCCTTTCTTCGGCGTACCGGCCTGCGCCCACGCCGGCATCGCGAAGCTTGCCGCGCGCAGCGGCGCGGCCGTGATTCCGGGCTTTGCGCTGTGGTCGGCCAGCGAACGGCGCTACCTGCTGCGCTTTGATCCGCCGCTGGAGATCTCGGGCGACGCCGCGCTGGACACGGCGCGCATTCAAAAGGCCATCGAGGACGCCATCCGCGAGCACCCCGGCCAGTGGTTGTGGATTCACCGCCGCTGGAAAACCCGCCCGCCGGGCGAAGCTCCCATTTACTGGCCGGAGTAAGTGGCGCCGCGCTTGGTAGACTGATATTAATGCGATGTCTCTGGATTCTGCCGCTGGCGTGCGTGCTGGCCGCGGCTCCGGCGCCCGCGCCAGAGCGGAAAGCCTTCCCCCTCCCTTATGACCAGCACGACTTCCCGAACGGCCTGCGCCTGATCACCGTCCCCACCGATTACCCCAACGTGGTGGCGCTCTACATCGTCGTGCAGGCCGGCTCGCGCAACGAAGTCGAGCCGGGCAAGAGCGGTTTCGCGCATCTGTTCGAGCACATGATGTTCCGCGGCACCAAGGCTTTCCCCACGGCCCGCTACGAGACGGCGCTCAAACAGGCGGGCGCGGCGTCGAACGCCTACACCACCGACGATCACACCGCCTACCACACCACGTTTTCGAAAGAAGACCTGGAAGGCATGCTGGCCATGGAAGCGGACCGCTTCCAGAACCTCTCCTACAGCGAGGACGTCTTCCGCACCGAGGCCCTGGCCGTGCTGGGCGAATACAACAAGAACAGCGCCGCGCCAACCTCCAAGCTCTTCGAGGTGCTTCGCGAAACGGCCTTCGACAGGCACACCTACCGGCACACCACCATGGGCTTTCTCAAGGACATCGAGAACATGCCCAATCTGTACGGCTACAGCCTGGAGTTCTTCCGCCGCTATTACCGGCCCGAGTACGCCACCCTTATCGTGGCGGGCGACGTCGAGCCGGCGCCGGTTCGCGCTCTGGTGGCCAAGTACTGGGGCGGCTGGAAACGCGGCGATTACCGGGCGGAGATTCCCGCGGAGCCGCCGCAGACGGCGCCGCGGACCAATCACGTCGCCTGGCCCACCGCGACGCTGCCCTGGCTGGTGGTGGCCTTCCGCGCGCCGGCCTACTCGGACACCGACAAAGAGAGCGCCGCGCTCAGCCTGGCCGCCGCGCTCGGCTTTTCCGAAAGCTCGGAGCTTTATCAGCGGCTGGTCATTCAGGAACAAAAGGTGGACCTGCTCGACGCCAGCAATCCGGATCGTGTCGATCCCTACCTGTTCAGCGTCTGGGCGCGCGTCAAGCAAGCCGCGGATCTGGACTACGTGCGGGACCGCATTCTGGCTACGCTGGCCGCATTCACGGAAAAGGAAGTCCCGGCGGAACGCCTCGACGCCGTGCGGCGGCACCTTTATTACAGCTTCGCGCTGCGCCTCAACAACAGCGAGGCCATCGCCGCCACGCTGGCGCGCTTCGTGGCGCTGCGGAGGACGCCCGAAACCATCAACCGCCGCTACGCGCTGTATGAATCGGTGACGCCGGTTGACGTCCGCGACGCGGCGCGGAAGTATTTCGTCGAGAGCGGGCGCACGATCATCACCCTGACGGGAGGAACCTCCAAATGAGATTCCTCCTGCCGGTGTTGCTCCTGGCCGGCGCCGCCGGCTTGCAGGCCGCGCCGTACGTGGTGGCGCTGCCCGGGAAGGCGCCGCTGGTGACCTTTCGTTTGGTGTTTGAAACCGGCGCCGCCTACGATCCGGCGGGCAAGCCCGGGGTGGCCGCTTTGACCGCCGCGATGCTGGCGCGCGGCGGAACCGGCGAGCTGAGCTACAAACAAATCCTCGATGCGATGTTCCCCATGGCCGCCTCCGTGTCGGCGCAGGTCGACAAGGAAATGACCGCCTTTTCCGCCGCCACGCACGTTGACAACCTGGAGGAGTTCTACCGCCTGCTCAGCGG
>CAKZVG010000313.1 GCA_937921835.1 uncultured Bryobacteraceae bacterium
GACGCCGGCATGCCGAAGAAGAGCGGCTGGGAGCCGGAGGTCAGCACCTCCGGTCCGGAGGCCTACAACATCGTCGTCGATCACTGCTCTTTCAGTTGGGCGGTGGACGAGAATCTCTCCGCCTCCGGACCGCGCTACGACGGCCCGCTCGGGACCTCGCGCAACATCACCTTCAGCAACAACATCATCGCCGAAGGATTGCACGATTCCTCGCACGCCAAGGGTCCGCACTCCATGGGCACTCTGGTTCACGACACCGCCACCAACATCGCCGTCATCGGCAACCTCTACGCGCACAACAACGCCCGCAACCCCTATTTCAAGGCCAACACCACCGGCGTCATCGTCAACAACCTCATCTACAACCCGGGCAGCCGCGCCATTACCGTCGACTGGCCGGAGAGCGAATGGAAGGGCCGGCCCCTGCCGCGCGACGCGCGCGTGGCCGTGGTGGGCAACGTTCTCTATCACGGCGTCAATACCACACCCGGACTGGCGATCGTCAGCCGCAAAGGCGAAGTCTACCTGGAGGACAACCTGGGCTTCGACCGAAACGGCAAGCCGGCGCCCGTCACCGAAGGCAAAATCAGGATCCTCACGGAGAAGCCAGTCTGGCCCGCCGGCCTGAAGCCGCTTCCGGCGGACCGGGTCGTCGAGCGCGTGCTCGCCACCGCCGGCGCCTGGCCCGCCGCCCGTGACGAGGTGGACACGCGCATCGTGCGCGAGTTCCGCGAGCGCAAAGGGCGGATCATCGACAGCCAGGAGCAGGTGGGCGGCTACCCGCGCCCGGCGCCTGCGCGGCACAAGCTTACCCCGCCATCCTCGAACCTGGATCAGTGGCTGGCCGGGTTGGCCGTCAAAGCCGAGGGCGGCCGCTGATAAGATGGAGGGCGTATGAACCGCCGATCGTTTTTCGCCAGTGCCGCCACCGCCGCCGCGCTTCCGCGCCTTTCCGCGCAGAAGCCGCTTGCCAGCATCGCGCGCCTTAGAACGGCCATCTGCGCTTATTCCTACCGCAAGGAACTCCAGGCCAAGTCCATGACCTACGAGGACCTGGTGCGGCTGGCGGTCGAACTCGACGTGGACGGCCTCGACCTCACCGTCTACTGGTTCCCCAGCACTTCGGACGAGTTTCTCCTCCCATTGCGCCGGCTGGCGTTCCGCAACGCGGTGGAGATCTACAGCATCTCCGTGCGAACCGATATGTGCCGTCCCACGCCCGAATTGCAGGCGGCCGAGGTGGCCACGGTGAAGCGGTGGGCCGACGTCGCCGCCAAACTCGGCGCGGGCCACATCCGGGTCTTCGGAGGCAATGTGCCGAAGGGCGCCACCGAAGAGCAGGCCGCCGGGTGGGTGACGGAGATTCTGAAGCACTCGGCTGAGTATTCCGGCTCGAAGGGCGTCATTCTCGGCCTCGAGAACCACGGCGGCATCACCGCGCGCGCCGAACGCATCATCGAGATCGTCAAGGCCGTCGATTCCCCCTGGGTGGGAATCAACCTCGACACGGGCAACTTCCGCACGGACGCCTACCGGCAGATCGAACTCTGCCTGCCTTACGCCGTGAACGCGCAATTCAAGACAGAAATGGAGGATGGCGGAAAGCGCGTCCCGCAGGATTGGGAGCGCGTCATGCGGCTGTTCGCCACGGCTGGCTACAAGGGCTACTTCGCGCTCGAATACGAAGCCGCCGAACCCGCTCCCACGGCCGTGCCGCGCCTCACCCGGCAGTTGAACGCGCTGGCGCGCAAGTATTCCCATGGAGCCGTCTGAGCGCTACCGCCATGCCAGCCACGCGACGCCAAATCCTCCGCGCTTCGGCTTTCGCCGCCGCCGCGCCCGCCGCCGGCGCCGCTTCCAAGCCCGATCTGGGCCGCATCATGAACAGCCCGGTCCTGAAGACGGAGTTGTTTAAGGAACCGGTCAGGATCGCTTCTCTTGAACTGCTCCGCGCCGGGCGCCACTATTTCGTCCGCGCCACCGGCGCCAACGGCGTGGTGGGCTACTCGGACGCGCACTCCTCGGTGATGAGCGCCGCCTGGCCAATCCTGCTCAAGCGCGTGATGCCTTCCTTCCTGGGGCAGGACGCGCGCCAGTTGGAGAAGGTCTTCCACGAAGCGTATCTGGCGCAGTCGAATTACAAATGGCAGGGGCTGCCGTTTTGGGTGTCGATGGCGGCGGTGGAGATCGCCGTGCTCGACCTTTTGGGCAAGACCGCCGGCAAGCCCATCGGCGAACTGCTGGGCTCGGTCGTCCGGCGCGAGATCGGCGTCTACCGCGCCAGCGGAAACCGCGGCAATTCGCCCGAAGCGGAGATCGCTTATCTTCAGAAGATCGTGGCCGAGACCGGGGCGCGGGCCATCAAGTTCCGGCTGGGCGCGCGCATGCGCTACGATCCCGCGTCAACCCGGCGGGATGAGGCGCTCATCCCACTGACCCGCAAGACGTTCGGCGCCGGGATGACCATCTACGCCGACGCCAACGGCTCCTATGACGTTCCCATGGCCATCCGCATCGGCCGCATGATGGAGGCCCACCAGTTCCGTTTCTTCGAGGAGCCGGTCCCGTTTGACTACTACGACGAGACACGCGAGGTGGCCGCCGCGCTCAAGATCCCCGTCGCTCTCGGCGAGCAGGAGATGAGCCTGCGCGGCTTCCGGCGCATCATCGAGACCGGAACCGCGCGCGTGGTGCAGCCCGACATCATGTATTTCGGCGGGCTGATCCGCGCGGTGAAGGTCGCGCGCATGGCCGAGGCGGCCGGTCTCGAATGTACGCCGCACATGTCAGGCGGCGGTCTTGGCTATCTCTATGTCGCCCACTTCGCCTCCTGCGTGCCCAATGCGGGTCCTCACCAGGAGTACAAAGGCGCCGGCGACACGCTGCCTGTCAGTTCGGACACTTCTTCGCTTGAGAGCGAAAACGGAATCTTGCGGGTGCCTTCCGGCCCCGGGCTCGGCGTCACCATCGACCCCGGCCTGCTGAAGAAGGCCGTGGTGGTCGCCGCCTGACGCCCGGCGCCCGGGAGGGGGCCGCGTGAGTGCGCCGCTTCAGGTGGGCACCGTCATCGAGCGCACGCTGGTGTGGCAGGGCAGGGTGACGATGACCGTGGCGCCCTGCCCGGCCTTGCTCTCGAAATGAATGTCTCCGCCGTGTTCCCGCACGATCTGGCGGCTGCTGAAGAGACCCCAGTTGCCGGTGGCCACCCGGCCGTCCTGGACCCTGAAATTGGGTTCGAAAATCGTGCGCACTTCGCCCGATTCGACGCCCCCGCCGGTGTCGCTCACCCGCACCTCGATGTCGGAGCCCGTCTGGCGGGTCGAGATCATCACCCGTCCGCTGCCGTTCAGCGCGCGCAGCGAATTCGTCAGCAGGTTGTTGAATACCGCGCTGAGCTGCTGCGGCCGGCAGACCAGTGGCGGCACGGGGTGGAGGTCGAGTTCGATCTCGGCGCCCTCGCGCACCGCCGGGTCCACCAGCGCCACGACATCGGTGAGAATGTCGTTGACGTTGGCCTGCTGAATCTCGGCCTTGTCCAAATTGGTAAAGCGCTGCATCCGCGCCACGATTCGCCGCAGCCGCTCCGCCGATTCCTTCACGCTTTGGCGCAGCTCCGCTTGCAGCAGGACCAGGCGCTGCTGCTCGGCCTGGTTGCTGGTAGCCTGCCGGGCGGCCAACAACAACAGCGTGTCGACTCCGCTGACCAGCGCTCCAATCGGCGAGTTCAGTTCGTGGCTCAGCGCGGCGGCCAGACGCCCCAGCGAGGCGGCGTTCTCGGACAGCAGGACCCGAGTCTGCGCCTGGCGAAGCTCTTCGGAGGCGCGCAAGGCCTGGGCGTAAGAAAGGTAATTCGTGTACCGCCCGGCGTAGATCACCGCCGTAAGCGCTGTGGTGAGCAGGGTCAGCATCACGATAAACACGATATAGGTTCCGTCCAGCCCGGGAGCCCCCGGCGGCCTCGCGCCCGACCACCCGCAGGCGAGATACACCGAACCGAGAATGACGCCGATCGAGAAGACCTGCGCCGGGCGCGCGGGGATGGCGGCGACGGCCACCAGGAGGATCAAGGTGATCTGGCTGGGGATGTAGGCGTCGGTCATCAGGCGCGCCGAAAAGACCCCCATCGAGGAAGCGATGAGCATCGATCCAATGAGCACCCCGCAGGCCAGCGCTATGGCCCGGCTGCGTTCATAGCTCCATTCGAGGCGGGCGAGCAGGAGGGCCGCCAGACCGATTCCCGCGACCGCCATGCCCTGCCATGTGCGCGAAGCCATGGCCGCCGGGTCGGGGGCGATCAGCAGCCGCGCAAACAGCATGAATGCCGAAACTCCGATCGACACGGCGCCGACCACGCGCAGCCCCTGGTGGCCCAGCCGGAGCAGTTCCTGCCGGAAGCCTTCGTCGCTCTCCGCCGAAGGCAGCAGGAACTCGCGGATGCGGCGCCAGCTCATACACCGTTACTGTAGCGCAACACTGGCGGACAGCCGGATATGCTAGACTTTGGCGGCGCGTACAAGAGAAATCCGACTGTGATGAGAAGAGCAACTGCCCTGTGGCGGAGCGTGGTGGACGTGCGGGAAGGGGAACGCGCGCGCACCGCGTTCATGGCCCTGTACCTTCTGGCAACTCTGTTTTCTTACTACATCATGAAGCCCGCCGCCCGCGGCATGTTCCTCGGCCGCTTCAAGGTGGACGAACTGCCGCTGTTGAATATTCTGCTGGCGGTGGCGGGCGGAGTCTTCGCCTATCTCTACACCCGGCTGGCGGTGAAGACCTCGCTGCGGACGGCGGTGGATCTGTCAACGGCACTGTCGGTGGTTTCGCTGGCGCTGCTGTGGTGGCTGCTCGGCAAACGCTATTCCTGGATGCTCTATGTGTTCAGCGTGTGGGTGAGCATGTTCAGCATCGTCATGGTCACCCAGTGTTGGCTGGTGGCGGCCAACCTCTTCAACCCGCGCGAAGCCAAGCGCGTTTACACCCTGCTGGGGTTGGGAGCGGTGGCCGGCGCGGCCTTCGGCGGCACCTTCACAAGCGTCATTCTGAAGCAGAAGTGGGTGGGCCAGACGCAGGACCTGCTGTGGTGGGCGGCGCTGTGGATTACCGTTGCCTATGGCTTCTTCCGCGCCGCCGCAGCGCAGCGGGGCGCTTCGATGAGCAGCGCGCGCGCGGCCGGGACTCCCGAGGCGAGCTTCGGCCTCAAAGACATTCTCGGCCCGCTCGCCCGCCAGCGCCACCTTCAGGTGATTATCTCGATCACCCTGATTATGCTGGTGGTGGATGTCATCATCGAGTTCCAGCTTAATTCCATCCTCAAGCAGAAGTATGAGTCCGAGCGCGCCATCACCGCCTTTCTGGCGCTCTACACCGGCACTTATCTCAACGCCATCAATTTCTTGTTTCAGTTTTTCCTGACCGCCCTGGTGGTGCGCTTCTTCGGCGTGGGCGGTACGCTCCAGATCATGCCGGCCACCATCGCCGCGGTGTCGGCGGCCACGCTGGCGGCTCCCGGGGTGGTCTCGACCACCGCCGCGCGGCTGGCCGAGGCCACCACCCGTTACACGCTGAACCGCACGGGCATGGAACTGCTCTACCTGCCGCTGCCGCTCGAACTGCGCAACCGGACCAAGGCGTTCATCGACATCTTCGTCGACCGCCTGGGACGCGGCGTGGGCGGACTTCTGCTGCTGGTGCTGGTGCGGCTGCCCTTCACGGATAGCGGGCACAACATCCGCCCCTTCGCCGGTCTCGCTCTGGCGCTTGCCGGAGTCTGGTCTCTGCTTTCCTGGCGGGCGCGGAACGAGTACGTCGCCACCATCCGCAAGCGCATTGAAGCGCGCCGCCTGGATCTCGAAAGCGTGCGCGTGCGGGTGCAGGATCCGGCCACCATCGGCCTGCTCGAACAGGCGGCGGCGAGCGGCAACTCGCGCCAGGCGACCTACGCGCTGTCGCTGCTGGCCGAAGCGCCGGGTTACGACATCGCCCCGCTGCTGGCGGAGAAAGTCGCGAGCCCGCTGCCCGAGGTGCGGGGCAAGGCGTTCGAAATTGCC